>JACADU010000492.1 GCA_013388415.1 Bryobacteraceae bacterium | reverse complement strand
GTGCCCCAGCCACCGCCCCCAGGCACACAAGCTACGCAAGCGGAGCTGGAGCGCACCATTGTCATTCAAGTCGCACGCGCCGGCATGGGTGTGGCGCTCAAGATCAACCAAGAACCAGTGAACTGGGAGACTTTGGGGCCGCGTCTGAGCCAAATCTTCAAGACCCGCGCCGAAAAGATCGCCTTCGTCAAAGGCGATGAAGATTTGGAATTCCACCAGGTCGCGCGCGCCATTGACATCGCCAAAGGGGCGGGCGTGGAGAAAATCGGCTTGATCACGGCCAAGATCGAGATGGGGCAGTAGGTAGTGGTTTCGGCCCAGCTTGGCACGTGCCCCCCGCGGAGGAACCAACCGATGCAACGTTCTTTTACCATCATTAGTGTGCTGCTTCTGCTCTTCTGCCTGTTAGTCTCAGCCGGCTGCAATAAGCTGCGGGCGCGCGACGAACTCAACAAAGGTGTCCGCGCCTACAGAGCGGCCCAATTCGATACCGCTATCGAACATTTCAAACGCGCCATCGAGAATGACCCCGGCCTTATCAACGCCCGTGTCTATCTCGCCACCGCCTACGCCACCCAATTCGTCCCCGGCCACCCCTCCGCGGAAAACAAACGCATAGGCCAAACCGCCATCCGCGCCTTCGAAAACGTGCTGGAATACGACCCCAATAACATTATCAGCCTCTCCTACATCGCCCAGCTCTACTTTGGCATGGCGGGGGCTGAGAAATCGTTGGAGGCCATGCGCCCCTTGTTTGAGAAATCCAAAGAATTCCGCCGGCGCTTAGTCGAAATCGAACCGCAGAACCCCGAACACTACTACTCCATAGGGGTCATTGATTGGTCTCTCACTTATCGCCCGCGCCAAGAGCTGCGCAGCAAGCTGAGATTGATCGACCCGGAGCAACCCCTGCCGCCGGCCGAGCGCCGCCAACTGCGCGCTCAGAACGGAGCTCTGGTGGAAGAAGGTATCGACGTATTGCTAAAGGCCATGGACCTAAGAGCTAACTATATCGATGCCATGGCCTACTTAAACTTGATGTACCGCGAGAAGGCTGATCTGATGGATAGTGCAATCGAACGGGAGCGGCTTCTGCAGATTGCTGACTCACTCGTTGACCGCATCCAGAAAATCAGACAGCAAGAAGCAGAAGCGCCAGCGCCAGCCACCACCACCCAGTAAGCTTTTGCTACAATAAGTCTGGGGCAAAAATTAGCAGAAAATATTTTCTTGGGGGCATTAGTATGCTTGGGCGACGCCCCAGACCCGTCCCCCGGCACAAGGACGTACTTGGCTATATGCGACACTGCCGACACGATGATAAACTGAGGTCATTAGTTGTGTTGGACTGTTTACCCTGCCCTAGAGCGGGGAGAGCAGTATGATTGCAACGGCCATCCTAATCCGCTCTCGAAGACTGTTCCCTCAACGGCGAGCAAACCTTAGCTTTTTCCGGCACGCTAATGCCCGGTCATAAGCAACACCGCGCTTGGCTAGGCCAGCTAATCCACCCCGGCTGGCTCAAGGAAATGACTGCCAACATCGCCGACAGCCGCAACCTTGACGCGCGCGTGGCCGATGTTACTCGCGTTCCTCGTGTCTGACACTACCCTGCGCCTGGCGCTGCTTCTCCTGCTGGCCTCCATGCCATTTACCCGGCTGCCGCACCACCCGGCCATGCTCGCCACCGGCCGGCAAACCGCAGCCCCTGTGCAGCTCCACGTCGAAGCAGTAGAACTCGACGTCCGCCTTGAACCAACCACCTACACGCTCGCCGCGAAGGCCATGTTGGGACTACGCAGCCGCAGCCTGAAACCACTGCCGGCCATCCGCCTGCTGCTACCGGCGCCGTTCGCCGCGCGGGCCCGCATCTACGCCGTCTGGGATCACAGCGGCTTCCTACCCTGGTACCGCGCACGCCTCGAAAACGATTTTTTGATTGTTACCACCTTCACCCAGCCCATCAGGCCACTCGGCCAACGCTGGCTGGTGGTGCGCTTCGATCTCAACTTTACCGGTTTCGATGTGCCCGATGCCCCCGCCCAACTTACCCCGCACGCCGCTAGCCTACACGCTGCCGGTTGGTATCCATTGCCGGCCGGCGTCGAGCCGAGCCAGTTCCAACTCAACAAACTGCGCCTAGGGCTGCGCCTGCCGCGTGCCTGGCGCCTGCGTAGCTATACGGAGAGCAAACACCTGCACACGGGCACGGAATTCGCCGAATACGAGCTGCGCGCGAAAGCGGTCAGTGCTAACACCCTTTTATTCTCTGCCTACGCGCAGTAGACTGCTCCGCTCGGCCCGAGCGTGCGCTCAACGGCTCGGGGGTAAAAAGGAGAAGCCTATAATGAAAAAAATCATTCTCACCTCACAAGCTCCCAAACCCATCGGCCCGTATGCGCAAGCTATCGAAGCCAAAGGGTTCATCTTTCTTTCCGGGCAGATTCCCATTGACCCCGCCAGCGGCAAACTCGTGGAAGGTGACATGCACGCCCAAACCGAGCGTGTACTGAAAAATCTGGAAGCAATTCTCTGGGAGGCAGGCTCATCGCTGCCGCGGGTCGTGAAGACCACCGTCTTTCTCACCGACCTCAACAATTATGCTGCGGTGAACGAAGTCTATGCGCGCTATTTCCCGGAAGAGCCCCCGGCGCGCGCCACCGTCCAAGTCGCCGGCCTGCCCGCCGGAGCAAAGATAGAGATCGACGCAATCGCTCTGACGGGAAAGTAGGAGGAGAGTTTAGGCTGGCTGGCGAACACGGCCACTGCGCAGGCAGTCGGTACAGATGCGCACCCGCCGCCGTACCCCACCAATGCTCACCCGTACACGCCGTAAGTTGACGTTCCAGCGCCGCCGACGTACGTTGTGGGCATGGGAGATGCGATTACCAAACCGCGGCCCCTTGCCGCAAATCTCACACCGCTGCCCCATCGTTACCGCTGACCTAGGCAATGAATAAGTTCAAGCAGACTTCCAGTATAGCAGAAATATGCTGGCGCACAAATCCCCGATTTGCGGCGGCTAGCGCGCAGACTAAGATAAAGATAGAATAGCCGCC
>JACADU010000292.1 GCA_013388415.1 Bryobacteraceae bacterium | reverse complement strand
CTTTGCCTCCCGCTGTGACAACGCGCACTTCCTTGAGCAATTGCTCCGCTTCAGCCTTCGTTTCGGCGTTGGCGCGAACCTGCGCCCTCACGAGGATCTCGTTGCGGTCCCACCCCGCCACGCGGATGCCGCCATTCGGCGCCGCGTCCACCTCCAGCCTGCCTGTCGCCGGCATCGTCGACTCGCGCATCTCGCATGCCGACTCCTGCCTCCCGCCCCAACTCCCATCGCACGACAGCTTCTTCTCCTGCGCCGCCACGCCGAATGAACAGACAAAAAGGGCCGCCAGCGAGGCGGCCCCGGTTCTTGATTGCATGGATGATCCAGCCTCCTTCGCTCGTCCAGACGATGGGGCGGAGGAAACGTTCGGCTATTTTTTCGAAGGCAGCTTCCGGAACATCAGGTTCTTGTAGTACACGACGCTGTTCGGATCGTGCTGCTGGAGCGCCAGAAAGCCCTTGGTGAATGTGTTCTTCTCGTCGACATAGTCCGTGATCACCTTGTCGTTTACCTTGATCACAATGTGATTGCCGTCGGCGATGATGTGCTGCGTGAACCACTCGCCCGGCTTGCTCGGCGACTCGAAGTTCTTCGCGAAATTGTACAGGCTCCCCGTCTTCACCGGATCCTTGTGCGTCGCGTTCACCTGCGCTTCATAACCCTTCGGGAACCGCGGCCCAAACGCCGTCCGGAAATACATGCCCGAGTTCGCGCCGTCCATGATCTTCACGTCGGCCTTGAACTCGCAGTTCTCACACTCTTCGACCTTCCAGAACAGGTGGCTCACCGGACCCGAGCCCTTAATGGTCCCGTCCACCACTGTCCAGCTTCCCGGGCTCTCATTGGCCTCCCATCCGGTCAGGTCCTTGCCGTTGAACATCGAAACCCACCCGCCGGACTGCGCCGATGCTGTCGCGCCAGCCAGCAGAAGGGCGGCGCCGAAGTAAACAAACGAACTCATCTTCATGTCCGACATTGTAGCGACATCGGTCCGCGTGCATAATGAAGGACCTATGCCAATTTCTGAAGCGATGATTCCCGAGCTTGACCACGAAGCGGGCTTGACGCGCAAGGTTCTGGAGCGGTTGCCCGCGGACAAATGGGATTGGACGCCGCATCCGAAGTCGATGAGCATCCGCCAACTGGCCAGCCACATCGCCACCATTCCCCACTGGGGAGCGGTGACGTTGGCCACCGAATCGTTCGACATCAATCCGCCGGGCGGCCCTGATTTCACGCCGCCGGAGTACAACACGCCCGCGGAAGCGCTCGCCGGCTTCAGCCGGAGCGCCGATGAATTCCGGGCGGCGCTGGCCGAGGCGAGCGACGAAGCCATGAAAGCGCCGTGGTCGCTGCTGAAGGGAGGCCAGACCGTGTTCACACAGCCGCGCGTGGGCGTTTTGCGCGGGCTGATCATCAAGCACATCGTCCACCACCGGGCGCAATTGGCACTCTACCTGCGATTGCTTGACCTGCCTGTGCCTGCGATCTATGGCCCGTCAGCCGACGAGCAAAACTGATTACAAGTTCCGCAGCACGAAGCTCACCAGATGGTAGCCGTCGATGAACTTGAACGGCGGCTCCCCCAGCGTGTAGTGCCCGCATGGCATCACCACTTCCTTGAAATCGAGCCCGTATTCCCGGCACATCCGGATCGTGTCCTGGCTCAGCTCGGGCAGGAAAGTCGTGTCATACCGCGCGTAGAGAAAGAGCGACTTCTTTGGCTTCGCCGCGAACTTGTCGAAGTACGCGGTCGGGCTGATCGGCAGCCACAGCTTCCGCAGAGTCTCCAGGTTGACCCTCCCCTCAAGCCCCCGCCTGACGTGGATCGTTGACAGCCCCGTCCACACCACGTCCGCGAAATAGGTCGAGCAGTGGTTGAAAGCGTTGACCCGGATCCGCTCGTCGTGAGCGCTGGCCAGGAACGCGTAGCAGGAGCCCAGGCTCGTGCCCACGATCGCCACCTCGCGTATCCCATGGCGCGTCTCCAGCCAGTCGATCGCCGCCCTGATGTCGATCACTGCCTGCCGGGTGGCGTCAATCGTCCGCGCAATGTTGGAACTGACCGCATAGTCCGCCCGCTCCAGCTCTGCCGGCATGCGGAAATCGTGGTACGGCAGGCTCAGCCGGAGCGCCGGGACCCCAAACCTCGCGAACGCCTGCGCCAGCGCATTGTGCGCGTGCCCCGGCGCGTTCCAGTGCGGCAGCACCAGAACCGCCTTGCCCGGCTTTCGCGGCTTTCCCGGCCTAAACCATTGGCCGTGAACGACATTATTCTCCGGATAGGGCGTCCGGACCGGCGACGTGAAGCGCAGGATGTTGTCGTGAATCTCGTAATCCGCCGGAGACCGGGCGCTGAAGAAGTTCTGGCTGTCCCGGATCGCCTCTTCTCCGAGCAGGATCAGCCACTCTCTTGGCTCGAAACCATTCGCCGGGATTCGCTCGGCTGTCGGCCAGCCCGAAGTCCATTCCAGCCCCCACTCGAACTCACGCACGACGCGGTTGGTGGCTTTGAAGCACAGACGCTCCTCCCACTCGTTCATCCAGCGGGAATATGTGGACTCGAACAGCATTGAGGGGCGAACTACCAGAGTAGCATCGCGCCTCTCGCGCGGCCTCGTCAAGCCGCGCCCGGCGCCCGCTCAGGGCATCATCGCGCCCGGCGGCATGAACAGGCAGGCGGCCATCCACCGGCTCAGGATCCCTTTGATCTCATTGAAGTCGGTCCGCGTCACCGTCGCGATTTCGTCTTCTCCCGCAAACAGCCCGACTCCTCCAGCCTTGTATTGCTGGTCGCGCCATTCGTCCACCAGCCGCCCGTCAATCCAGGTCCGGAACTGATCGCCGCGGACCTGAACCGTAATGTCGTACCGGCGGTCACGGTGCAATGGAATCGGCAGCGGTAGTTCGGCGCGCCGGAATGTCTTATCGCCGTCAAGACCGTAACGGATGATCGAAGCTCCCGAAAGCGCTCCGGGCTTGGTCAGCAGGATCCGCGAAGCGTAGTAGTGCTCTGCATCGCTCGCCCTGAAGGCCCATCCCATCCCCTTCTTTTCGATCGCGGCTTGGAAGGTCCACTCGTAGTCCTTGCTCTTCAGAGTCGGCTTCCACAGCCGGATCTTCCCAGGATTAAATCCAACGCCACGAATGACTTTCCCCCCATTCCCCGCCCACTCGGCAAGGTCCGACACCAGATCCGTCCGCAGCCGGACCGGCCGCTCGCCCGGCATGATGTCCTCCAGCCACGCCGCCCAGCCAGTCGGCTGCGAGGGCTTGCGCTCGACATTGCCCGCCGTGTCGATGGATGGGGCGGTCGATGGCGCAATCCCCGCGATGGGTCCGCCCGGAACCTGCGCATCAGGGAGCCACAGACCGGCGGCTACCATCAGGCCGACCGTCGCCATCAGCATAAAGACCAGCGCCGCGCTGGAGTTTTGTTTTCTAGGAGTTGAGTTGGCGTCGTGCTGTGAGATCCAGAATGGATCTTCCAGGTACTCGCTGTCTCGCAGAGCCGAAGCTGACGCACGGGGACCTTTTCTCCGGCAGGGTTCGCTGCAGTACTGCCGGTCCGTGAGTTGGCGAAGAGGACTAAGCTCCTTGCCGCATCGTAGGCACCGCATCGCTCGTTCCTCGTGGGGTAGTGTTCGCACTACAGTTCGGCTTCCTCTTTGACCAGATAGTAGCAGGGGTCCGCTTAAAAAGAGCCATCTAGGTATATTTGTTGTCGCCTTTCAGGCTGCTCTGGCGCCTAAAGAGTCGCCGAAAACCCTGACCTCGCTCCTCCGAGGCCATTTAACCGACCAAGAACGCCTTGCGAGCGCCTCGTTCCTCCCACTCCAACCCGTGGAGACACAAGTGGTCAAACGCCCACAGGTTGACGCCGGAGAGACCGAGCTCGCGGGCATAACCAAGTTCCTTCCTCCAAGGACCGCCGCCCCGAAAAACGGCGATCATCCCTTTCACGTCCCCGGCCGGCCAGCCGATCTCCAATGGAAACCGCAGGCACGCAGCCGCCAGGTCCGCATTGCGAGACCAGGCGCTGTAGTCCAGGGCCTCCACCTTAAATCGGTCTAACCCGCTGGAGACTTTAGAGGCCCACTCCAAGGGCAGATTCACGGCGTGGTTCAACGCCCCGCCCAGCGAGTGAACTCCCTGCGGCGAAGGGTGATTCACGTCGTGCGGGTAAAGAACCTCAATCTTCGCAGTAGGATAGAGGTTCCTGAGATGCGCCGCGATCGCCCCCACATGGTCCCGCAGCCGCGCCCGCAGGAAGGCTGCGTCCGCGCCCGAGTTCACCCCCGGATCGTCGGTCGGCGCCACAAAAACGTGCAACGGCCGGCCGAGCGCCGCCTGCGCCGCCGCCTGCGTCCCGGCATCGTAATAGGCCATCCCGCCCCCCGGATTCGCCGCCGTCTTGTTCGTGAAATACCACCAGCAGAACTCCCCGCACTGCACATCCGGCGTCAGCCCGGCGCCCGCCTGAAGCGCCGCCACCTGCCCGAGGACCTTCTTCTGATACTCGAGCACCGCCCCTCCAAACGCGCAATGTGTTGATACTAAAGAGCCGAAGCCAACCGCTGTCATCACCGGCTGGCCGTCGGCAAAGCGCGCCGCGAACTCCCCCGGGGGATGGACAAGTTCCATCGAAATCGCCGTCGTCACCTGCCTCGAGCGCAGGGCGGCTTCCCGGTACAGGTCGGCGTGCCAGGCGCGCGCCCCCGCGTTCAGCCCGTTCGCCGCCGCCGGGTCGATCACCCACGTCCCCATGCTGCCTCCCGCCAGCATTCCCCCTCCGCTCACCGTCGCCGCGCCGTTCTCCGTCCAAGCCGACACCGCGAATTCATAAGCCGGCGATGCCGAGCGGGCAAAGATCTCCAGGCTCGCCCCGCCGGCGCGCGCGAACACGCCGACGTAGGTCGCGTTGATCAGAAACTCGAAGTGCCGCGCAATGTTTTCAGCCGGTTCCTCTTGCAGCAGCGTCTTGCCGCACACCTGCCCGCCGATGTCGACAAACGCCTGCATTCCCGCTGTGAATGTCCCGCTGAAGGTCAGCGTGACCTTCGGCAGCGAGCCGCCCTCCCGCCTCCGCTCGTTCCACCAGAACACCCCCAGGTATTCGTTCAGCGCTCCCTGGCAGCCCATCTTGTCCAGAAGCCACCAGATGCGCGCCGGCGGCAGCTTGTAGGCGTGGTCCGTCGAGTAATCGAGCGCCGGCGTGACGAAAGATTGCGGGTTCCAGCCCGGCGCGGGCGCCCCCGGCGCCGCCGCCTCCAAATAGTCGAAATAGAAAGGGCTGTTGCTCGTGGTCTCGATGCGCACCTCATGCTCGCCGGGCTCGAGCGCCCCCGCAACCTTGCGCCGCGCCGCCGCCGCCGGCTCACAGCCCAGCCGGGCGTCGAGCAATGCCGTCTGGGCGCCGTCCACGAACACGCGCGCCGCCCCCCGGTCGCCATACAGCGACGTCCCAAGCCAAAGCTCGTGCGCCGCCGGCGAGTGGTAGCGCAGCCTCACTGACGCCCCGCTCTGCCGCGCGCACATCGCGAAGCCGTCCTGAAAGAACCCCTCCTCCGAAACCCATGCGCCCTCGTAACGGACCCCCTTGTCATGCGAGCCGGCGCGCACCGCCGCTGCGGAGGCGAACTTCAATAGCCGCTTCGACTCCGGACCCGTCACCGCCCAGTTGCTGAAATCGGCTCGCCACTCTGTCGCCGCGAAATTCTCCGTGTTTTGCAGCCTCGGCGCCAGCGTCAGCCACATCTGCCGGATGCTCGGAAACCCGAGCGCCGCGAAGTCGATCGTCACCCGGAGCTTCGCCGTCGACGCCCCGCCGCTGAACTCAGCCGCCGCCGTCGCCGTCAACCGCTCGCTCCTCGCGGTCGAGTACACGCGCAGGAAATTGGCGTCGTAGCCGCCCTCGCCCGTCGTGATGTGGACCGTCTCGCCCGCCGCCGCCGCCGCAAGCGCGTAAGGCGCTCCCGCCGCGGCGTAATTCGCATTCGTGATCAGAGCGGCAAGTGCAGCCGCCACCGTCGACGTCTGGATGTGGTGCAGCGTGTCGCCCGTCTGCCCGCTCGCCGTGACCGCGAACGCCGCCCCCGTCGCAAGCCTCGCCCGCAGGCGCACCTTGTGCGGCTCGCTCCCAATCGAGGCGGCAGCCTCCGGATCCGCCGCCATCAGCGCCACCAGCCCGCCGGCGACCTGCGCCGATCCGTCTCCCGCAGCCTCCGTGTACGTGTACGTCCGCCCCGAGACCGAAATGAAATGTTGCGTCCCCGCGCCCTGCGCATAGAACGGATACTCGGTCTCCACCTTCCCCGGCACCGTGTACTCGAATGCCATGTTCTGATACCAGAGAGCTACCCCGTCGCCCGCGTTGAACCCCGCGCCGGTAATCGTCACCGATGTCGAAGCGGGCGAGTCCGGAGCCGCGATCACCTCCGCGTGGTCGGAAAGCCGGATGCGCCCCGGCGTCCCTTCGGGCGTCAGAATGTCGAGGTAGGGCCAGTCGATGCTCGCGTACTTGCGGGAATTCAGCGGCATCAGCCCTTGGTACTCGACGTCGAATTGCAGCACGAGTCCGTCGAAATCGAAGTCCGGCAGCCACTTCCAGTGCGGATGGTTGTAGAAGTCGTCCGCGTCGTATAGCATCACCACGGCGAAATCAGCCGGATCCCGAAACGCCCCCGAGACGGAAAACCCCGTCGCCGTCGCGTTGTGCAGAGCGGCGGACGCCCCAAGATGATCGAACCCGCGAAGGGCGATGGTGCGATCCGGCTGGAGTTTGAAGATCGATTCGGACACAGCAGGAAGATCCTCCCGCGGCGAAGCTACCACGCCAGATCTTCCCAGCCGCCTCCACGCGGGCCGCTTGCAGGCCGCTATCCCGTTTGAATTGAATCCACTGAGGAAAATTTCGCTCCCCTGTGACCACACTCGTCCCGACGATTCAAAGTGAACTCCAGGTCACACAAAAGACGTGTGGAGACCCGAGGGGATCCGAAAGATCACGCCGCGACGTGGACGTAGTCGACGGTCGAGGTAGGCTCGGGAACCGGCAGTCCGTCTTGCCGCAACCCCTCGATATGAAACTCGATGGCTTCGGCCATCAGACGGCGCAACTCGTCCTCGGACTCGGCCGCGGCCACACATCCCGGAAGATCGGGAGAGTAAGCACTGCATCCTTCCGGCCCGTGCTCAATGACGATCGCGTAGCGCTTCTTCATTTGAGGCCTGTTTTTTCAGTATATCGTTTAGCGTGCCCGGCCGAAGAGGGGCCCCCTCTTTTCCGGCAATCGTGATCACGTTTGGATTCGCAGGGTGTCGAAGCTGCCGGTGGCTGCCTTTCTGCCGGACGATGGACCAGCCGTTGCTTCTGAGCAGTTTCAACAGTTCCCAGACCTTCATGGCCATCGCTCAGTTCCAGTAATTCCGGTCCAGGCTGCGGTACTGCACCGCTTCGGCGATATGCTTGGCTTGAATCCGATCCTCGCCCCCAAGATCGGCGATCGTCCTCGCCACCTTCAGAATCCGGTCGTGCGCTCTCGCCGAAAGCCCCAGGCGGCGCACTGCCATCTCCAGCGTCCGCTCGCCTGCATCGTCCAGCGGGCACACTTCTCTCAGCGCCGAAGGCGGCAGCGCGGCATTCACCCAACCCCGCGCGATCTGTTTCGCCCGCGCCGCGAGAACGCGCTCCCGCATCTGCTCCGAAGTCGCCGGTTCGCCGCGTGAGCGCAACTCATTCAACGGAACCGCCGGTACATCGACGTGCAGATCGATCCGGTCCAGCAGCGGCCCGCTGATCTTACCCAAGTACTGCTGAATCTGCGCTCCCGTGCACCGGCACTGCCGCGTCAGGTCGCCGTGATAGCCGCACCGGCACGGGTTCATCGCCGCGACCAGCATGATGTCGGCCGGAAAATCGCATGTCCCCTGCGCCCGCGCGATCGTCACCGACCGCTCTTCCAGAGGCTGCCGCAGCAGCTCGAGCACGTTTCGCGCGAATTCAGGAAGCTCATCGAGAAACAGCACCCCGCGATGAGCCAGACTCACCTCTCCAGGACGGGGCGCCCCAGACCCTCCTCCCAGCAGCCCCGCGTCCGAGATCGTGTGGTGCGGGGCGCGAAACGGGCGCTGCGAAATCAACCCCGCCCCCGGTTTCAGCACCCCCGCGACACTGTGAATCCGCGTCGCCTCCAGCGCCTCCTCGCGCGTCAGCGGCGGAAGAATGCCCGGGATGCGCCGCGCCAGCATCGTCTTGCCTGAACCCGGAGGGCCCACCAGCAAAACATTGTGAGAACCCGCCGCCGCCACTTCCAAAGCGCGCTTTGCCGCCATCTGCCCCCGCACTTCGCCGAAGTCCGGGACCGAAGCCGGGTTCATCTCGGCCGCGGCGTCCGGCCTCGCGGTCGGCATCGACGACGGATCCGCCATCACCGCCACCGCTTCCCGAAGATGGGAAACCCCAACCACCCGCACACCCTCCACCACCGCCGCCTCGGCCGCGTTCTCCCGCGGAACGATCACCTGCCCGACCCCAGCCGCCACCGCGCACGCAGCCACCGGCAACACCCCCCGGACCGGCCGCACCGCGCCATCCAGTGACAACTCCCCCACCATCAGCGTGCTGTCCCGCGCCGGCAGCGTGCCCATCGCGCCCAGAATGGCCAGCGCCATCGGCAGATCGAACCCCGCTCCCTCCTTCCGCACGTTCGCCGGAGCCAGATTGATCGTCACCGACCGCGAAGGGTAGCCGAAACCCGAGTTCGCCAGCGCCGACTTGATCCGCTCCCGGCTCTCCCGCACCGCCGTGTCCGGCATTCCTACCATGATGAAATCGCGGCTCGAACCCCCTGGAGCGAGGTCGACTTCCACGTCAATCGGCCGGGCATCGATGCCGAAGATGACGGCGCTGCGGGTTCGAAAGAGCGGCATGACGGCGCGCGGAGCAGGTCCTCAAGATTGCAGTGGCCTCAGCCCCGCGCTTTTCTCAGTTTCTTTTCCCCGGCGCCGCGCACTCGAAGTTCTCAGCTTCGTCCGTGCTCCCTGTTCCCTTGTACTTCGCCACCTTCGGATAGGCGCACAATGGCCTCGTCCGCGCCCCGCTCGCCGTCTTCCTCACGGCAATGATCACCTCCGGCGCCACGCCCGTCTCCACCCACTTCTCCAGCGCCGCCGAGATGTTCGTCCGCGCGTCCCCTTGCGCCACCCCCACCTGCCCGAAGCTGTTCGCTCCCGCTCCCCCGCCGCAATGCTGCATCCCAGCCACCATGTACAGCCTGACGAACTCAGCCGCCGCCTTCTTCCCCATCTTCTTCTGCACGCTCTCGTAGTAGTCGATCGCCGCCTGCGGCGGAATCGCCGCGTCGCACCAGCCGTGATACATGATCAGTTTCCCGCCCCGCGCCTTGAACCGCCGCAGATCCGGATCTGTCGCATCCAGGATCGAAGCCGTCTTCGCCACCGCCGTCCTGAAATCGGCGTCCGTGAACTTCCTGTAGTCCCAGTTTGGATCCCCAAAGACGATGTTCCTGTAGAACCCGGTCCCGAAGGCGAACAGCAGGCTCTTTTCCGGCGCCGCGCCCGTGATCCAAGGTCCCCATCCTCCCTGCTCCGCCTCCCCGCCCGGCGAGTATCCCGGGTACAACAGCCTGCCCTTCGCATCGCGATACCCGTCATACAGCTTCCGCAGAGCCTTCACCTGATCCGCCGTCAGGCACTTGTCATTTTCCGCTCCGCCGCACGCCAGTGTCCCGGGATCGAAACGGCAGCTCGCCGGGTTCTCGATCACCCCATCCTCCACCCCGTCGGTCTTGTCGCACGCCGCCAGAGCCGCCGCCTGAATCGCCGGCAGTTTCGATTGCGGAATATAAGATGCCGCGCTCCCCGCCGTCGCCTGCATATTCGACACCGCCAGACCCAGCAGGTGCGTCCAGTGGTTCGCCGGAGCGCCCGCGATGATGCCGTCG
>JACADU010000420.1 GCA_013388415.1 Bryobacteraceae bacterium | reverse complement strand
GTTCTAGTCCGCCCGTCGCGCATCTCTGCGCCTTGGGCAGCCATTGCCGCCGCGCTTGGAGTCGTCGCAGCGTTGATCCTCGGGGTGAAGTTTCTTGGCCCTCAGGAAACCCCGCCGCCGAAAACCCTGGCTCAATCACAGCAACCGGTTCGGCAAGACGAACCGGCGCAGATGGCATCGAAGCCGCCGGAAAGCCCTGTGCGGGAGGTGGCGAAGGTGGAAGCCCTGGCTGCGAGGCCAGCCGCCCGGACGAAGCCCGTGCCGGCGCCGCAGAAGCAACCTGCGCCGGCGCCCCGCGAGCTGCCAGTGGAGAATCCGCCGAAGCCAGTTGAAAACGCCTCGAAGACCGCGAACCCGCCACCGGCTCCAGCGCCGGCGCCGGAGCCGCCAAAACAGACGGCTCGTGAGCCGGTTAGAACCGCGCCGGCGCTGCTCCAGCAGGCGCCCGCACCCTACACGGACCAGGCGCGCGCCGCCGGCATCGAGGGCGCTGTCCTCCTGTCGGTGGACATCGACGAGCGGGGCGTCCCCGTTCGGGCGCGTGTGCTGAAGCCGCTCGACCCGGGGCTTGACCGCAGCGCGGTCCAATCGCTGGCCGGCTGGCGGTTTCAACCCGCGACCGAGGACGGCAAGCCTGTGGCTTCGACAGTGAATGTCGAGGTGAAGTTCAACCTCGTCGGCGGACCGGCGAAACAGAAGCCGAGTCTGAGGACCTTGAAGAAGTGAGAGCGGTCTGTGCTTCAGTCCGCTTGAATTCAGATCCCGTCCGCTTCTTGAGCTCACGCGCTCCCTCGCGCGCGGCTGTGTTCGGACCGGACAATCGACAAGTGGTGGCCAGGGACGGACTTGAACCGCCGACGCCGGCCTTTTCAGGGCCTTGATCAGCCATTCTCATCTCGTTGAAATGCCTGACTTTACTCTTCACAACTGGCCTTCTTTCCGCCCATTTATTGGAACAGTAATGGAACAGCTTTTGGAACAGACTCTGTTTCTGCCGAGGGAGGCCGCATGAGCCGCCCCAAATCTTCTACTACCCTGCGTTGGCTGCCTGGGATGAGTTGTTGATAGATCTCCAGAGTGGTGGTGACGCGGCTATGCCGCATCAGCGCCTGGGCGTCCTTCGGATCAGCCCCGGCCATCCTCAGCCAGGTGGCGTAGGATCGCCGCAGTACCTGCCAGTTGACCCAGCCGACGCCGAGTTTTCGGGCGATGGGTTTGATGTGCCTCGCCAAGACGTTGTTGTCCCGCATCGGCCCACCATCCTGCACTGATTGGAAGACCAAGTCCTCGGGGGCGTCCGATTTCACCACTCGATAGCGGCGGGTGGCCCGTCCAGCCTTGACTTCTACCGTGAGCCAGCGAAGCCGCTTGATCCTGGAGATGACATCCTTGCCAACAGAGACCGTTGCAGCACTCGCGTCACTCTTGGGTTGGCTCCAATCGCCACGCCAGTACCGCTCATCTACTCGGATCGAATCTTCGCCGATGTCACTCCAGCGGAGACCGATCACCTCGCTTGGTCTGAGGCCGGTGAGACCGGCTGTGTGGACCATCGTTGCGTAAGGTTCCGGCATGGCGGAGACAAGCTGGTTGAATTCATCCGGCATCAGGAATTTCTTGGCCTTCCTCCGTTGCTTCGGAGGAGGCAGGCGTACTCCTGCCACCGGATTCTTCACCAGCAGCCCGTACTGAGTAGCGGTATTCATCACCGCCGCCAGCACATCGCGGATCTTGTCCACGGACTCGTGTGACAGGTTGCCGCCCACAAATCCAGCAAAGTACTTCTGCACCGTCTCCGGGGTGATATCCCGCAGCGGTGCATTGCCGAACTTGGGCAACAGATGCACGTTGAGAACAGACTGATACCGCTCCTTTGTGCTTGCCGCCAGTGTGGGCATGATCGCCGGGACGTATGTATCCTTCACGAAGGTCATAAACAACGTTGCCGATCCAATTGATTGGAGGCCCTGATTCATGGGCCTCAGATGCTCGGCCGCCAGCTTCTCCACCTCACGTTGCGGCGTGTCAGCCGGTGCCAGCTTTACTCGCTTCTTCCTACGGACCCTCCTTCCGTCTTCGATTTCATCCTGCCAATACAGCAGGTACCACCATCTCCCTTCGCGCTTGGGCTTCGGGGACTGAAATCTCCTTCGGGCCATTTTTTCGAGATCTCCTCTCGATGGCCCGGCAGAGTTCGCCTCGCCCAGCACACTATCACGGTCCGAGTGGACCGGAAGTACTAAGGTGCTGGTGGGGCGGCGGGACATGACGTTCACCGGGACAATGGCCGAGCCTTCAGGGCTCAGCCCGCCACGCCCTCCTTCGCCTGATCCGCAAGGCTCTGCGGGGGGCGACCAACAAGGCGTCGGGAGATTTTAGAGTCTAAAGTCCTATACTGCAGAAGCCCGTCGTCCGGGCAGAGAAGGACAGCCTGGAGTCCTGGATGGGGGGCCAAAGAGACTCCCAACTCGGGCAGACGGACGCGACGGACGCGTCGGACGCGATTCCACGCAATTTTCTCTTCTTCCTTGCTTTGGGAAGGGAAGAGAATGGGCGCGATTGCCGTCCAATCGCGTCCGCAAGCACGGAAGCCTTTTATCCTGAATGGTTTTCGGTTGGACGAGATTGGCGGTCGTGGACAGCGTTCGGACGGCATTTGCTATTCCTCCTCGTCTTGGAAGCGCTTCATGACCAGCGTTCGGACGCGTTGCTTCGCGCTCGCCCGCGCCCGGCTGAGTTCAATCCCGACCGCCCTGAGATGAGGCTCAATCCCATTCAACCGCCGGGAAAGCGCCGCAGGACCGGAGGGCCAGCCACGCACGCGCCGCACTCGGTCATCAGGCCCCTCCAACTCGTCCAGTAGTTCCGTACAGGTGCCTCGCCACTCCTTCCGGCCATTCATCAGTTGGATAACTCGCTGTCCCACTGGGCAAATGTCCAACTCTTCCTGATGGCAGTCCTGGATTTGAGAATTGAGCGTCTGGAGGAAGGACCCAGGCTCCATCTCCAAGGCGCTCTCAGCTCTGATGACGCGCATCGCGAAATCGGCGAGCCTGGGAAGCCGTTTAGGGGCGGAGATGCAAGTCCCGCGCAGCGTCGCGGAAACCGCATTCAGGAGAAAACCCAAAATGGCAGGCGCATAGGTAGCCACCTCTTTCTTAACTTCCTCCTCCGTGAGGCGGCAATCCTGGGTGATTCTCGGACAGTGGACGGGCAAGCTTCGATCACGAAGGTCACTCCGGCCGAGCACTGATTGGACGGCGGTTAGCATGACGGGTCGCTGGACGACGATTACGCTCTCGCCATCATCGGTGTACTTCGCCCTGGCCCGGCTCACTTCGGCGGAGGACAGCCTGCAGAGAGAGTCCTTAGCCCACGCGGGGAGCGCGGTGACATTGTCGAGGCCGAACAACCAGCCGTTTCGCGCGGCGATGGCCAACTCCCTCGCGTCTTTAGGCAGGCCCATGAGCGGCGCGGCAGAGGGATCGATGATTCGAGAGATTGACTCCGCCGTGGTCGTCTTGCCCGAGTCCGGAGGGCCAGCCAATTCAAGGATCGGATGAGGGCCTTTCGGGAACATTGCTCCGTGC
>JACADU010000389.1 GCA_013388415.1 Bryobacteraceae bacterium | reverse complement strand
GCCGTTGGGGCCGACGATGGCGGCGACGCCACGGCCGGGGAAGCGCATTTCGGTGCGGTCGCAGAACGACTTAAAACCTTGGAGTTCAACGCGTTTGAGGATGAGCAACGTCGTTATCCTTTCAGGCGCCAGCTTGTTAGGGGTTTCGACGCGCCGCTTTGGGTGGCCAGCGGCGGCCGCTCGGGGGGGTGATTTGAATGTACACGATTGGGGAGCGGCTGTAAAGGGGGTCTGCACCGAGATCGCGTGTCGTGATTCTGAGGGGTACCATATGTTGTGGTCCAATGGCGGATTGAGTCTTCTCCAGAATGGTGACTTCGCGGTAAGTGGTCTCAACCGGGGCGCGCTCTCAACCGTGCAGATTCAG
Source organism: Bryobacteraceae bacterium (assembly GCA_013388415.1). Classification (GTDB taxonomy): domain Bacteria; phylum Acidobacteriota; class Terriglobia; order Bryobacterales; family Bryobacteraceae; genus JACADU01. The sequence goes on along the minus strand of JACADU010000389.1, from coordinate 10,488 downwards.
CGCGTTGGCCTTTCTCCACAGCTTTCAGACCGTATCGCCGGTGACAGAGAATTGGATGCATACAGGCGCCTCCAAAGAGGCGTCGCATCGAAGGCCGGTCCGGAGCGCCATCTGAATCCGTCAGCCGGTGAGCTCGTCCGATGGATCGGCCTCGTGCGGAGTTTAGCATGTGACCTGCTTCCTTTAACTGTAATCGCAGCGCGAACACGGCTACTCCGGAGCGCCGCTCGACCGTCCTGGGCTGAACGGATTGCTTGCTCTCATTCGCCGCGGCGGAGTCGCTGGGATTGGGGCGCCATCCCGGCATCGTCAGCGACGGGCGATTCCATGCCGCCGGAAAGGCACTGGAGGAACGGCGGTCAGACCGTGCCGGAGTTGACCGCGGCAAGTAGCTCTGGCCTTGCCCGGAGCGAAAGGCCGGAGTTGGAAAGCCAAGCCAGCCAAATATCGAGGCGTAGAATTTCAGCCGACGCGCTTCACCGCATTTTCCATCCTCTTGGACAGCTCGGAGGCTCCGCCGCACAGGGGCGCCAGCCTCGCGAGCGTGCGCATGGCGGCGATCTCATCCTGGTATTGCTTCACGCGCCGGTCGAAGGTTCGGCGGTCTTTCGTGCAGACGAGCGTTTGAGGCGAACCCACGCGCTCAGTCACGTGGGTCATGTCGAGCCGGTGGCGGTCAATTACGCTGTGGAGGTGGCGGCGGCGCTCTTTTTTGACGCGAAAACGGTGAACACGCTCGACAGGATCACGAGCGAAGTTCTGTAATTCCCGGCAATCCGGACAGGAGCATGTGAGTTCTACATTGAGGCGCCAGTCCGGTGGCGGCTGCGGAGGAACCTCGCTGCACCGGAGCAGGAATTCCGCTGCGCTCGTCCATAGATGCCGAATGCTGCTGTCGACCGCCGCGGTCTTTTGCCGGCGATCCCCGCAGAGCCGCTCGACCGCAGGAACCACCAGCGCCACGGGACTGAAGATCTCGGGGCGCGCGGCGATCTTCTCAGCGGCAGTGACGCAAAGGGTGTTCCTCTTGAAACGCTGCAACCCCCGGAGCAGGTTTTCGAGGAATTGTGGCCCCAGCGCACGCTGCCGCTCTTCCATTTCCCAATCGAAATGTTCCGTTTTCGAGTCGTGGGTCCCGATGAAATCGAGGCGAGCAACCGCGGCCTCGGCGACTTCAGGAAAACGGAGTGAAGGATTCTCGCTCAGCGCCAGCAGAAGTTCCGCGCACTCGCCCGGGCGCTCCGCCATCCGGGCTGATACGAGACTGGCGAGTACAGCGGCGGCGCGCGCGTCTTCGAGCACTTTGATTGAAGAAAGCAACGCCGCGTTTTCCGAGCCGTCATAGCTCGAAGCAACAACCTCTGTGAGGAATCGCTCGAGCAGAGCCGGCGCGTTCACCTTTGTGAGCGCGGTGATCATCTGAATCCGGTCAGCCGGCCCTGGCCATCCTCTGCCAATCGAATAGCCGCCCCACCGTTTTTCGTCGCCAGGCCATTCTTCCAGTATTCGTTGCGCGACGGCAATCGCCTCCGGACGCGCGCCTTTGCCGCCCGCCGCCAACTTCTTCAAGTAAGGCAGGGCTCCAACAACACCACCCTGGAGCAGCACGTCTGCCGTGCGGTTCTGGCGCCAGAGGACGAGCGCAGCGCGATGATAGGACCGCTCGTAGGTTGCGCCTTCATTGCCGGAAGCCTCCGTGAGCCGCTTCTCGTCCGGGGGTTCCCCGTCGAGCGCGCCCGCCGGGAGCAACTCGCCGCCGGCAAGGGGAATGCGGCCGAACTCCACAACCCGATCGTCAGTGTCCCGCCATTCGTCTACATACTGCCAGGCTTCGTCGACTGTAACGGCTGTGAAGCTCGCGTCGTCATCATCGTCTTCCTCCGGCTCCTCTTCGTCGTCTTCGTAGTACCGGTAACGGTTCCGGCGCGATTCATAAAAGTAATCATCGTAATCCGGCTCGGCCGCCCCGGATTCACCGATATGGACGATCGCAAGGTGCGCGGCGCATTGTGCGCGAGCCGCCGCCTGCAAGAGGACTCGGGCCCTTGCCGCGTCGGCGCCTTTCAACGCCGAAAACGAAAGCCCCGCCGGACTGTACTGATGATCGAGGAGCCATGCGATTTTCGCCGGCGAGCCCGGCGCTTCCAGAAACCGATCCAGGATGGCGGCAGCTTCCGCGATTTGGGATTCGTACACCGGCGCTTTCAGAATCCTTTGCCTCCCCTTGGAACGCTGTTGGATGAGGTTGTAAACCAGGCAAACGCGATTGCCTTGCCGCACGGGCAGAACCTCATGTTCGCAGTCGGCATAGAAGGCGACGTACGAGAGCTCGGAGGGATCGGCGGCGTTGGTATCGAGCGTCACTTCGCGGCCTGCATGGCGAATCCGGAGTGCGCCGCCGCGATACGTTGACGGCAGCGTCACGACCAGGGTGCCGAACATCCCAGCGGCCTTTTCGGTATCCCGGTGTGCCAAGAAGAAGCCGCCGCGATCGTACACAAGCAGCTTGTAGAGCTCCGCGGTGACGCCCGCGTCGTCACATCCCAGACCTGCCCTTACCTTCGAAACAATGGTCTCGAAGTTCGCCGCCCAGGATTTCCCGCCGATCCTGACCATGCCGGGAGCGATCTGCCATACCTTACGCACGGACGTATCGACGATCGTGTCCTCGCCTTTGCCGTAAGGCGCCCGTTCTGCCCGCTGCACAATCGCCGCAATCTGCGCGTCGGGCACAGGAAACGATAGTGTTCCGGCGCCCTCGACCTCGATCCTCGGCATCGGCATCTCCAGCGTTCCGCAGACAAAGAAGTCGCCCGGCTGCTTCACGCCTGACAGGACAGCCTCGAGCGGCTTCAGTTGCCTGTTGTATTCGATCTCGATGTGCTGCAATGGGTCCTCCGCGGCAGGTCATACACGCCAAACTGTGATTATGAGACGAAGCGATTGCCGATGCCAGCCGGCAACGCTTCCGAGTGGATCTCATGTAAAGTTGAGCATTGTCATCAATACGCAAACTTGCGCCGAATTTGATCAGAGGCACACCCATGGCCGGTTTTGTCGTTGGTGCTGAGCGCGCCAGTTGGCGTCAGGCGGGCCGGTTCGCGGAAGAGATCCCCGGCGGCAAACTCAGAAGCTTCGAGGACATTCGGAGACACGCCCCCGGCAGCCGATCCTTGCGCAATGCTCCGGCTGAAGGTGACCAACGCCACCAACACGCTGGTCTTCAGCGAACCGCCACCAGCGAGGGTGCGGCCAACTCCGGCCAGATCACCGGCACTGACGGCAACCTGCGCCCCTCCGGGTCACACGAGGCCCGGAGGGCGGGTTTTTGTTGCAGCGGGTCTCCCGGGGGACTCAGTTCCCGAAGGATGGCGGGGCAATGGCTGAGATCGCTGCCGCGCCGCCAGGCAAGGGCTTGTAGCGCGCGCGCTTGCGCCCTGCACCCGGGCGGACTTGCAACTACTGTTTTGCAGGGGCTGCGGCTTGCGGCTCCATGCGCAGCTCGTGGTGGAACTGATAGCGGATCTCGACAGGAACCATCTCGCGGAAGCGGGCATGGATCACTGCCTGGAAATACTCCGGCAGCCTGCCTGCGCCTCGGGAGACGCGCTGCACGAACTCGGACGTAAACTTCGGATCCGTCACATAGAGTGCGGCGGCGGCGGTGCCCTCGGTGGAACTCGCGGAGAGAATGATATAGCGGGACCGGCCATGCACGCCGGGCACCCGGCTAATGAGCGCGTAGTCTTCAATAATATAAGGTGAAGCGTCAGGCCAGCTCCCCTCCAGGAAACTGGGCTCGCCGGCGCCGGGCCGGAGGTTGCGGATCTGGCGGCCTTCCATGACAAGATCGAGTTTGAGGGGGATCTCGTTCAGGCGCGGCGTGTACTTGGGCGGACCGAGGAACACGATGTGGTTGTGGACCAGTTCCTCCCAGCTCACGGCGCTGCTGCGGCGGACGTTGAAGCGGGCGCCGGCGGCGGAAAGCAGCCGCGCCACTTCCACCGCCCCCATGGCGTCCCCGACACCCGTGTAGATGTGCACCGGGACAGCGTCGTCAGAAAGGATCCGCGGCTTCAGCCAGTCCAGGTCCGGCGCTTGCAAAGCCTCTTCCCAGCGGTTCACACGCGGGCTGCGGAAGAAGCCGCGCGAAGAATCCTTGATGAACAGCGGCGTTCCAAGGCACAACAGGACGGGACGGTCCTCATCAAGCAGCGGCGCCCAGATGGCCCGCTGCTCCCGAGTCATGCGCTGGGGCCGTTGGGCCAGGTAGGTCATCAATCCGGCGACCGTCAGCAGCCATAATCCGGCCATTACCCAGGCAGGGCGCTTCCATGCGCGTTGCGGCGCTACGGCCGGAGAGGCCGGCAGTTGCTTCGAGAACCGCAGCTCGAAGTGGCCTTTCGGAAAATCAATCAGGACGGGATCGTCTTGGCCCTCTTTCCGATAATACTCTAATACTCCTCGAGTTTCTGGCGCAGTTTGCCGACTTGAATTCGTACCGAAGCATCCCGCTGCGGATCGTAGTCCGGCGGTTTGCCGAAAACATCCATGCCAATGGAGTACTCTTTGAGCTGCGACGCCTCACCGGACAGGCTCTTCTCGGCCAGATAGGCTAACAGCTTTTTCAGCGCTGCTGCCTGGCGCAGCGTATCCGAGCGAAGAATGCGGGCCACCTGCTCCTGGGCGGCCTCGCCGGACTCGAAGTCCATCAGCATGGATGTTCAATCCTATCATATGATTTCGCCAGTTAATTAACTGGTTGCAAGCCCCGATTGACCTGACAGTCCATTGAACCTGCCCTGACGGTGGCGCAACATTGACATCGGCGAAGGGTCAGGCCCGCCACTCGGCGAAGCGGCAGGCCGGGACAGCCGAGGGTCGTCAGGAGGTTTGAATCGCATGAAAAAGAGTCTGTCGAGCGCGCTGGGCGGGTTTTTCGCCCTCCTATTCGCCATGTGGGCTCAAGATTACCGCGCTTCCTTGCTAGGCCGCGTCGCGGACGCCTCTGGCGCGGGAGTGCCATCGGCAACCATTGTGGTGACCGACGAAGCCACGCGCTTCAGTTACCGGACAGAAAGCAACGCTGAAGGCCATTATTTGATTCCGCTGCTCGATCCGGGCGCATACACGGTCGAGGTGGAGGCGGCCGGCTTTAAGAAGATCCGCCAGGAGGGCCTGTCTATCCAGACGGGCGCGAAAATGACGCTGAACTTCCAGCTGGAGTTGGGGCAGGTGACGGAATCTGTGACGGTGCGGGGGGAGTCGCCGCTGCTGGAAACCGCATCGGCCGATATCGCGCAGGTGATCGACCGGCGGTTCGTGGACTTGCTCTACATTCCAAACCGGAACCCGCTAGCTCTCGTTTCGCTGACTGCCGGCGTGCGCGGAGGCGGCGGACGGTTCAGCGACAGCGGCCAGCACTATCTCAATATCCTCGGCGGCGCCGGGCAGGACGGCCGCAACGAGATTGTGGTGGATGGGGCCTCGGTGACCATGCCTCGTCAGGGCGGGGCGTTGGCGGTGTCGCCGTCAGGCGACTCGGTGGAAGAGCTGCGCGTGCAGACGACGATGCTGGACGCCTCCTATGGGCGGTCGAACGGCGGCGTGATCAGCTATGCCACGCGTTCGGGCACCAACGATCTGCACGGATCGTTCGAGTATTTCATCCGGAACAAGGCGCTGAACGCCAATAGCTGGCTGAACAACCGCAAGGGCCTGCCGCGCGCGGATGATCCGCGCAAGTTTTATTCCGGCGCCCTGGGCGGCCCGGTGGCGATACCGAAGCTGTATGACGGCCGCAATCGCACCTTTTTCTTTGCCAGCGCGCAGTATGACTCGCGCTGGAGCGTCCCCACATACGGCGGCCGCGTGCCAAGCGAACTCGAGCGCCAAGGAGATTTTTCGCGGACCCTGAGCGCGAAAGGCACGCCGCTGGTCATTTACAACCCCTACACCACCGGAATCCAGGGCTCGAAGGCCGTGCGGCAGCCGTGGCCGGGCAACAGGATCCCTTCGGCGATGTTCAACAAGACCGGCGAGACAATCATGAACGTCTACCCGAAACCGACGCAAGGCGCGCCGGCGCAGATCGGCGTCTACAACTGGTTCGAGCAGGGCCGGGCCAACAACCCGGCCAAGCAGATCAGCACGCGCCTTGACCATATGCTGAGCCCGAAGCACCGGGTTTTCGGCCGCTTCGCCTACATGGACTGGAGCGTGGACTTCACCAAGTTGCCTCCGGGCCTGCGCAATGCGCCTGTCGGGGGCGACCCGGGCGGAGACCTGCGCCATTTCTACAACGCGACGTTCAACGACGACTACACCTTCACGCCGACGCTGATCGGCTCGCTGCGGTTCTCCTTCAACCGCTACTGGAGCGACACCTGGTTTTCGGGCAACGTGCAGGACCCGAAGGCGCTGAACCTGCACCCGGACATCCTGGCCAACCAGATGCGGCCGTCGTGGCCGGGCATCGACATGGCGGAAGGGTTCATCCGGCTCGGGCACCGGTTCAAGATCCGCGCCAATGACACATACGTGCTCACGCCGACGGTCACCACGCTGCGCCGCAGCCACAACCTGCGCTTCGGCGCCGACATCCGCCGACTCAATTGGAATGAGATCAGCCCGGATTCCCGGGCCGGCGGCTATTTCAACTTCCGGCCGACCTTCTCGCAGGAAGACCCGTGGCTGGCGGCGACGAGCCAGACCAGCGGGACGGCGATGGCCGACCTTCTGCTTGGAATTCCGGCCTCCGGCACGATCAGCGGCCCCACGCCGTATTCCATGCGCGGCCATTACGCTGCCTTTTACGTCCAGGATGACTGGAAGGTAAGCCAGCGGCTGACAGTGAACCTCGGCCTGCGCTGGGAATTCGAGAAGCCCTGGACCGAGCGGTTCGATCGTATGTTGTACGGCTTCGACACCGGCGGGCCCAGCCCGCTGCAAATACCCGGTCTCGATCTGCGAGGGGGCCTGCTGTTTGCCGGCATCGACGGCAACCCTCGGCAACAAGGCATAAACGACTGGAACAACTTCGGCCCCCGGATCGGCATCGCCTGGCAGGTGGCGCCGAAGACGGTCATCCGCGCCGGCTATGGCCTGTTCTATTCGAGCCTGCTCGACAACCTCGACACCCAGATCCCCGTGCCGCTCACCTTCAGCACAAACATCCCCTACATCGGGACGGTGGACCGCGGCGCCACCCCCTACACCACTCTGGCCAACCCATTCCCGCAGGGCGTGCCGAAGCCGACGGGCAACTCCGAAGGACGCGCCGCGCTGATCGGCGACTCCATCAGCCCTGTCCATCACCCCAAGGTGTTGCCGTACAACCAGCAGTGGCAGTTCGGCTTCCAGCGGGAGTTGCCGTGGCAGTCGAAATTCGAGGCCAACTTCCTCCGTGTGCTCAATGTGAAGGGAATTGAAGGGTTCAACCTGAACGAGACTCCGGATCTGTATTTGCCGCTGGGCACGGCCGAGAACGTCCAGGTTCCCAATCCGTTCTACGGCGTCATTCCTTCCACAAGGCCCCTCGGCGCATCGGCGACGGTGGCGCAACGCCAGCTCTGGAGGCGCTTCCCGCAGTACAGCTCCGTCTCGGTGCGCGGCTTCAACACGAACACCATCGTCTACCACGCCTTGCAGATGAATTTCGAGAAGCGGTTCTCGCACGGGCTGACCCTGTTGTGGAACCATTCCATCTCGAAAATGTTCGACAATAACGTCACCAGCCTGATCAACGAACGGCATTACCGGACAATTTCCGGCATGGACCGCCCGCACATCATGAACCTGGCGTTCGTATACGAGATGCCGTTCGGCAAGCAGCGGACGTGGCTGAATACCGGTTGGCTCAGCCATGTGGCGGGCGGCTGGTCGGTGAGCGGACGGGTCTACTATGGCTCCGGAGCGCCGCTGAGCATCAGCGACGCCAACGGGCGTCCGATCCGGTTGTACAACGCCGCCAAAAGCGGAGCCGTGAATGAGCGGCTGGGCGACAAGGTGGATCCGGTGACCAAGGAAGTGCTGAACCCCTATTTCGACACGAAAGCCTTCCAGTCCCTGCCCACCCAGTACATGGTCTCGCCTGAGCCGCCCGTGTTCGGCGAGCTGAGGGCGCCGTCGAGCCGCGGGCTGGATCTGACGGTGATGAAGCGGTTCACCATTCGCGAGCGCTGGAACGTGGACCTGCGAGCTGACGCCGAGAATGCCCTGAACCTCGTCAATTTCGGGGGACCGGGCACGAACATGGCGAGCAAGGGCACCTTCGGCGTCATCCAGACGGCGGGCGCGCCGCGCATCATCCAGTTGACAGTACGCGCGACCTTCTGAAGCGGGCTGCACCCGTAATGCCCCGCGTGCGCGCCGCCCGCGGCTCTCCTGACGGACGGCGCGCACGGCAAAGACAACCGGCGCCGCTTTAGACGCGCATTCAGCCGAGATTCCCGTTGCGGAGGTGATTCATGTTGCGGACGAAGACTGTGCTGATGATGATTCTGACGGTGGGCCAACTGCCACTGAGGGGCGGCGAACCGGACCGCTACCGGAACGCTGTGCGTGCGTTTCTCGACACGATGATCGAAAAGGGAACGGATCGCTATGGCGCCGAGCATTCACCGCTGTTCGCCGCTGTGCTCGACCTCGACACCATGTCGCTGCCGGCGTTGCGGCTGCCCGCAAATTACTACACCAAAGACGACTTGCCGGAAGCGTTGGGCCATGGCATTCCCGATCCGCCCGTGGGCATCCGTCCGACCGACCGCAGCCCGCTTGGCAACAACCTCGAGCACGACATCATGCTGTTGAGAACGCTTGAGGCCTTTAGCCGCGTCACCAGCGAGCCGCGTTATGCGCAGCACGCCCGCGCGGTGCTGGAATTCTGGCTGCGCCGCTGCCAGAGTCCCGCCACGGGACTGATGTACAGCGGCGAGCATGCAAGCTGGGATTTTCATGCGGAGCAGGGCTACGGCGACACTTACGAGGTGTTTCGCCGCTTCCCGTTCTGGAACGAGCTCTACTCGATCGACCCGGAGCGCGCCCTGCGCTTCGCCGACGCGCTGTGGTTGCACCAGATTGGCGACAGGCAGGTCGGCGACTACAGCCGCCACGCGCGGATTTCGCGGCACGGCCCGGCGACCGGGGCCGCTTACCCGCGCCATGCCGGCTTCTACATCTGGGCCTACGCGAACGCCTACGCGCAGACGCGCGGCCCGCAGTACATCGAGCGGGCCGAGGTGCTGATCGAGAGCCGCACCGGCCTGCGCCCGCGTCCGCACAGCCTGCTGATCGAGCCGGGCGCATGGCGCTGCGAGAAGAGCGCGGACCCGACGCTGCGCGCGCTGCTGTGGGAAACCGCCGCCCTGGTCCCCTCCCGGCGCGAGGCGTGGCGTGCCCTGGTGCGGGAGCTCGACGAGCGGGCGTTCGCCGACGCGGCGGCGGAGCGGCTTTCTTCGAGCAGCAACGGCAGTCCGCCCCCTCAGGCGCCGCCGCTGCTGGCGCGGCTGTCGCAGCCTGGGCGGGCAGTGGTGGTCGAACGCGGCGCGCGCACCGTCAGCCTGGCGCTGGGAGAGCTTTGGCGTATGGACTACGGCGACGCGGGCTACTCCGGCAAGGCCCTGCTCAATTACACGCGCTGGCGGCAGACCGCCGACGAGCGGTTCTTCCGGCAGGTGGAAGCGGCCGCCAACCGGTATCTCGAGGAAGGGCCGCCCGCGGACACGCGGGACTTGTGGCCGAGGGCCGCCGGGCAGGTGATCTCGCTGATGGCGGCGCTGGCGCGCGAACCGCGGGCGGCGCCGCAGATGAAGCGGCGATATCTCGAATTCGCGAAGCAAACCGCGGACCTGGCGTTGCGCGTTTTTTCGAAGAACGGCCTGTTCCGCGCCGATGGCGCCGCGCGGCACTACGAGGCCATCACCGGGGCCGATGATCTGGCCTGGGCCCTGCTTCAGCTCGATTGCGAGCTGCGCGGCGGCGAACCTCGGCTCGGCATCATCGATGTGAACTGGTAGTAGCGGCGAGTTTCAAAGAGAATGGCACGAGAGGAATTGCGCGGATGAAGCGGACAACGATGTGGATTTGCGCTGCCGTATTGGCCGCCGCTGCTCCGGACGCGCCGGAATGGGTGCTCTTGTCGACGCGGAACGGCGGCTTGGAGGCTCCCAACGGCGGACGGCAGCAGACGGCGTCAACGGTATTTGACGTCGACGGCGGCGGCGTGAACGATTTCGTCATCGCCGAGCGCACGCAGGCGCCGGCCGTAGTCTGGTATCAGCGCCATGCGGCAGGGTGGCGGCGGCATGCGCTCGAGCCGGAGAAGCTGGCGGTTGAAGCCGGCGCAGGCTTCGGGGACGTGGACGGCGACGGAGACTTGGATTTCCTCGCCGGCGGGGATTACTCGAGCAACGAATTGTGGTGGTGGGAGAACCCGCGGCCCTCGGGGGATGTGGCGAAGCCCTGGACCCGCAGGGCGATCAAGGCATC
>JACADU010000005.1 GCA_013388415.1 Bryobacteraceae bacterium | reverse complement strand
GTCGCCGCCCTCCTCCACGATTTCGATTGGGAAATCCACCCTCAGGCGCCTGATCACCCCCTCAAAGGCGAGCCCATCCTCAAAGAGCGGGGCGTCAGCGACGTCATCCGCCGCGCCATCCTCTCCCACGCGAATCACTCCGGCGTCCCCCGGCAGACTCCGCTCGAAAAAGTCCTCTACGCCTGCGACGAGCTTGCCGGCTTCCTCACCGCCGTCAGCTACGTGAAACCCTCCCGGTCGATCCACGAGGTGGATGCCAAGAGCGTCCGGAAGAAGATGAAAGACAAAGCCTTTGCCCGCGCGATCAACCGCGAGGAGATCGTCTCCGGCGCCGCCGAGCTCGGCGTCGACCTCGACGAGCATATCTCCTTCTGCATCCAGGCAATGCGCACCCGCGCCCCCGAGTTGGGACTCCAGGGCTCGTTCCCCTCGTAACTCGTACTGCGCGAAAGGCGGGCGTGAGGCGCCCGCCTTTCGTGCTCCCGTGGGTGGGAACCGGTTAGAACAGAATGCGCAGTGCGAGCTGCCCGTTCCGCTCGTACTGAGCGCCCGTCAACTCGCCAAACGTGGCCGAATTGACCGAGCGGACCGGAGTGCCGAACTGAGGCGTGTTGAACAGGTTGATGAACTCGCCGCGGAGTTCGATCTTCACACGCTCCTTGATGGGGAACTGCTTCTGGAAGCTCACATCGTACACTTTGAAGCCTGGGCCTCGCTCGGTGCCGATGCCGACGTTGCCAAGCGTCCGCGGCAGCGTCGTTGCATAGGCAGAAGTGTCAAACCACTTCGAGCCCAACCCGACTTGGCCCAGCGTCTTGCCCCCTTGCCCGACCACCCGGGCGCGGGCGCCGCGCGAATTCGTCGTCGAGTTGTCCGAAGCCTGAATCGTCAGCGGGAAACCGCTTCGCAGAGTCAGGATCCCGCCCAACTGCCAGCCGCCGAGAATCGCGTCCACGAACCCGTTGGCGCCGCTCATCCATTTCTTGCCCTTGCCGAATGGCAATGCCCAAACGTGTGTGAACGTGAACATCTGACGCGCGTCGAAGTAGGTCGGGCCCCATTCCGACTTGCGGTCATAGAGGTATTGCCAGTACGCCGATTGCGACGCCGCCTGGCCGCCTTCGCCGTAGTAGCCGATGGCGTCGCTGAAGCCATGCGAATAGGTGTAGTTGGCCTGGAACTCCAGACCCCCGCTCATGCGCTTGTTCAACGTCGCCTGCAACGCGTCATAGCGCTGATTCCCGTTCGACTCTGTCCCGGAAATCTGCGTGATGTTGGCCAGTTGCGGATTGCAGCACAGATACGGGCTGCGCTCTGTGGTGCCGTCTGGCAGCAGCCGCCGCTGGTAGTAAGGCATGGGCACCACCAGATGGGTGCCGTGCTGCCCCACATAACCCACGCTGGCAACCGCTTGCCAGCCAAGCTGGCGCTCCAGCGTCAAGTTCCACTGCTGCGTGTTCGCCGGCCGCACGAACGGGTCCCACAGCCGGATGTTGGTCCCGCGATAGGGATCGGTTGGCGACAACGTGCTCAGCCCCTGGCTGGAGTTCGACAACGGAAGGTTATAGCTCGGGTTGTCGTACCGCCCTTCATACTCCGAGTTGAACGGCGGGTTCATCGGCAGCCGCAGGTTTGTCCCCGTGCCCTCCATGAACGAGCTGATGGTGTAGGCGCCGCGAAGCACCCACTTGTCAAACGGCGTGTACGCAAACCCGAACCGGGGCTGGAAGTCCTTCCTGTAAGGCTCGTACAACGCCCGGCTGTTGCCGTCCTTCCCCGCCAGCAGTTGCCTTCCGCTGAACGGCTCGAAGTTCGCCTGGCGGTCGTTCACCTCCACAAGTGGAGTGTGATACTCCCAGCGGATGCCGAGGTTCAGGGTCAGCTTGCTGTTGACTCGCCAGTCGTCCTGGAAGTATGCGCCCCAGATCGTCTTCCGGTGGCCCCACGTCCCGCTTTGGAGTCCTCGCCCGATCAGTTCCGGCAGACCCAGGAAGAAATCGGCGTCTGCCCAGCCGTCCACCGTGGCGGAACTCGCGCCGGTGAATCGCCCTCTGTATGTCATGAAGCCCGTCCGGCCATTGTTGCCCGCGTAGAAGGTGTTCATCTGCTGCCGCAACACCTGCCCGCCCATCTTCATCATGTGCCGGCCCTTGACGTAGGTCAGATTGTCGGCGAAGTGGTACGTCGTGTTCGCAAACATCTGCTGCGTGCCGATATTCGCGCTCCCGATGGAACTCGTGAAGGTCCGGTTCGAGAAGTTGAGGGCCAGTAGTCCGGGCGAATTCACACCCGCGATTCCGTACTTCGCGTTCAGATCGCCGTAGCCTTCCTTGTTCGCCCCGCCGTTGTGCAGGATGATGCGATTCACGCCGAATCGCGCCTCGTTCACGACGCTCGGCGAGAACGTTCGCGTCCAGTTCAACACCCCCGCCTTGAACGGAGACTCGTTGAAGCTGTTGAACGTCAGCGGGAAACTGTTATACCCGGGTATCTCCTGCATGCCCTGCGAGTACCTAAAGGTCAGATCGTCCTTCGACGTCATCTTCCAGTCCAGCTTGCCGTCGCCCTGGTCGCTGTTCAGCTTGCTCCAGGAGGTGTTCTGGTAGTTCTGGCGCAACGCCGGCGTCAGCGGTTCGGGATACATCGCCGTGTCTGCGAAGAGCTTGTTTGCCACAGGACTCTGCAAGGACAGCGGGATCTGGTTGTTGGGGAACGGTGTCCGTGCGCCGCTCGATGTCAGCGAAAACGGATTGTAAAGCTGGATCGGCTGCCGCCCCGTCAGCGCCGGGTCTGACGCCGGGTTTAGCAGCTTGGAGAAATCGCCGCGCCTGAATTCCGTTGGCATCACCGTCGGCGTGCCCAAGGTGCGCGGATACGGCCTGCGGACCGCCTGGTAGTCAACAAAGAAGAAGAGTTTGTCTCTTCCGTTCACCACCTTCGGAATGATGAGCGGGCCGCCGAACGTTCCGCCGAAGGCGTTGTAGCGGACGGCGCCGCGCGGCAGGCTCTTCCCCGTCGTCGGGTCGATCGTCCAGTTGCGCGACCAGGCGTTGGCGTTCAGTTTGTCGTTCTTGAAGTACTCAAAGGCTGAACCGTGAAACTGATTCGTGCCCGATTTCAGCGTCACGTTGATGATGCCGCCCTGGAAGTTGCCGAATTCCGCCGAGGCGTTGTTCGTGATCATCTTCACTTCCGAAATCGCGTCCAGGTTCGGCTGGTACGACGTCAGGTTGTCCGAAACCTGGTTGTTGTCGATCCCGTCCAGCAGGAAGTTATTTGCTTCCTTGCGGTTCCCGTTCACATAAGGCCGCCCGCCTCCGGTCGTCCGCTGATCGTTGTTCATTCCCGAAGGGTTCGTCGTGGTGACGCCGGGCGCAAGCAATGTCAGCGTGATGAAATTCCGGCTGATCAGGGGCGTGTTGGTCAGGCGGTTGGTCGTGATCGTCGAACCAACGATCGTTGTATCGGTCTGCAACAGCGGCGGCTCGCCCGTCACGTTGACTGATTCTGTCAACGCGCCAACTTCCAGGCTGGTATCGATGCGCGCGCGCTGGTTGACTTCAAGCACAACGTCCTGACGGATCACTGTCTTGAAACCTTTTGCTTCAATCCGGACTTCATACCTTCCCGCCGGAATTCGCGGGAACAGATACACTCCGGCTTCGTTCGTGGTCACTTCGTAGGTTGTGCCGCGATCTACATCCTTCACAGTCACCTTGGCTCCAACCACGACGGCTCCCGAGGCGTCGCTGATGACGCCCGTAATACTCGCGCTTACCTCCTGTGCCCAGATGGGCGTTGCGAGCAGCAATAATACGGCCAGTGCGGCAGCAATAGCTCCGCCAGCCGAAACTCGATTTGTTCGCATAGACTTACCTCGTTCTGATGGATTTTTCCACCATACTGCGCTGACTTAGGATACACCCTGCCCGCGCCGGAGTAACCGGGGGGGTGTCAACTTCCTGTGAAATTTGGATGTGCAAACTTATCAAGTATTTAGGGTCCCTTAGACCGGTTCTTGCGCCCTCCCGGGCCGGCCCTTCGATCGGCGGTATCTTGGAAAGAGACTGGAGGCTGGGCAGACCATGTATCTTCTTCCCCGCGAAGGCCGCGAAGTTCAGGCAGGAAACCGCCGCGAATCGCGGCGCGAGTGGCTCGAGCGCATGCTCGCGCTTGGCCTGACGGGCTCCGCGCTCGCTCGCGCCACATCCACTCATGGCGTGTGCGAAAAAACAAAGTGGTCCGCGCCCGGGCTCTTCCCCGGCAGAGTTGTGCGCGTCGAGCATCCCGGCTCGATCATCTCCGGAGCCTATCAGCGCGAGCCCGTCGAACAGATGATCAAACGCGGCATGATGGAGCTCACCGGCGCGCCCGACTCCCCCTCCGCGTGGCGCGCGTTCTTCGAGCCCTCCGACATTGTCGGCATCAAGCTGAACCCCGTCAGCCGGCCATACGTCGTCTCCGCGCCCGAAGTCGTCCAGACCATCGTCGCCGGCCTCGAATCCGCCGGCGTCCCACGCAAGAACATCGTGGCCTATGACCGCTACAGGCAGGAGTTCTACGCCGCCGGCTTCGACAAATGGCTGCCCGAAGGCGTCCGCATCGCCTGGGCTGCCGATTACAACGACCGCACCCAGCAGCGCATCGACGGCTACGACCCGGACCACTACATGGACATGCAACTCACCCTGCCCGGGTTCGACCTCTCCAACGACCGCGCCCGCCGCAGTTACGCCGCCTTCTACATCACCAAAGACGTCAATAAGCTCGTCAACCTCTGCCTACTCAAGCACCACCAGTCGGCCGGCATCACTTTCGCCCTGAAGAACTTGTCCCATGGGCTCGTTAACAACGTCAATCGCAGCCACTCCTCTCCCATGCTCAACGCCTGCGGAGCATTCATCCCCGCCTCCGTCTCCATCCCCGTCATTCGCAACAAAGCCGTGCTCCACATCGGCGACGCCATCAAAGCCCTTGCCCACGGCGGTCCCGTCATGAACCCCCGCCGCCAGAAGTACGTCTGGGAGCACAAGACGATGTTCTTCTCCACCGACCCCGTCGCCATCGACAAAATCGGCTGGGAGGAGCTCGATGCGCGCCGCGTCGCCATCGGCATGAAACCTCTCGCCGAAGCCCTGCTCGACGAGGACAGCGGCTTTGTCCGCATGCAGCCCGAGCACGTCGAAATCGCCGGAGCCCTCGGCCTCGGCGTCGCCGAAAAACGCAAAATCGACTTGCGCTCCATCAAGCTGAGCTAGACTGCCTCCCAGGAGGTCTCACCATGAGAAAGTCCAGGCGCGCTTTCGGCGCCGCCATCGTCGCCGGCGCGGCCGGCTCCGCCGCGGCATCCGCCCAACCCGCCGGCCCACAAAAGAAAGTCCACTATCGCAGCGGCAAAAAGCCCGCCAAAACCCCGCTCTTTTCAAGCGCGGTCTCTTACGGCAATTTGCTCTTCATCGCTGGCAAGGGCGCTCACGTTCCCGGCGACATCAAGAGCCACACAAAGATCGTCCTTGATGAAATCGAAGCGGAATTGAAGGCTGCCGGCTCCTCCATGAACAAGGTCCTCAAGTGCAACGTTTACTTGAACGACCTGAACGACTACAAGGCGATGAACGAGGTCTTCCTCGGCCGTTTCGGCGATGAGCCGCCTGTACGCACCACCATCGCCGCCGCCGGCGGCATCCCCGGCAACTCCCTCGTCGAAATCGACGTCATCGCCTACATCTGAGCCCCGACCGGCACGGAGCGGGCGGACCTCTCACCGCCCGCTCTCCAGTTCTCCTGCCTCGAACTTCTCCAACAGCCCAAAGCAGAAATACTCAGGAAACTTGTCGACCGTCAGATCGCCATCGAGGACGCTCCGCAAACTCGGCAATCCATTCTTCGTTTTCACGCCGCTCACGGACTT
>JACADU010000334.1 GCA_013388415.1 Bryobacteraceae bacterium | reverse complement strand
GCCTCGCTTTTGGCGTGCGCCACCGAGTCGGCAACGTCCCGTGGCGTGAAGAGCGCGATGTCCAGGCGCAGCGGTTGCGCCCCCACCCTCCTCAGGAAAACACGCCTGCGGCGGGTATCGACTGGCTCCGCTTTCCACTGGCCCGCAAGCACGGCGTGAAGGGCAAAGTTGCGGTCGTCTTTCGTCCTCGGCGGATTCGGCTGCGCCTCAGTCGGAGCCGTGGCGGGGAAATACTGGAAGCACGAGAAACTGCCGTCTTCGGCCTGAAGCTCCGGCTCCGGCAACCGCGCCTGGTCATCCCAATTGGGATGATAAGCGGCCGAGATGGCGGGCGCGTCAGAGTCGCTGCTGACGCAGATGTGGCCGTTCTCCCGGCTCACGAAGCAGTTGAGTTCAACCCGGCGGGTCTTGCCGCGGAGGTCGTCCACCTCCAGTCTGATTGTGAGAACGCCGGTGGAAATGTCGAGTTCCTGCCGCAGAAGCTTCACCATCCGCGAATCCCAGTGCAGCCACACCGTGCCGCATGGCCATGGCCGCGGCCAGGGCTTGCGGTAGGAGGACTGCATAAGCTGGGCGTACTCGCGGAAGAAACCGATGGTCGACTCAAGAAACGTCATCTCAGGCTTGCCCTGGCGCTTGGCCTCCTCACCCGCGCGCTTCCAGAGTTCGAGCACTTCCTTGAAGGTCTTGATGTGCCCGGCGTGCTCTTCGCTGACGCGGATGTCCCAGGCGTCGTTCTTGCCGATATGGAGACCCAGCGCGTCGGGGCGTACGACAACGCAGACTCCGATGTCGCCGTTGCCCAGGAGGAGCCCTTCGAAGAAGTCCGGCGTCGGCACGGTGCGGACCAGGTTGTGACGCCGCGCAATCGCCGCGGCGTCAAGCCCCGTCGTCTGCGGCGCCGCCGATAGACCCGCTCCCGCTGCGGCCGTGGTCTGGAGAAACCGTCGTCGTGAAGACATCATGGCGTCAAACACCTCGCGGCGGATGTCCTTTCTCGCTGGAATACTTGTGAAGCAGGGGACGCTTGGCGGGCGGAACAAGCGGATCCCACTCCATCAGCGCCTTCGGTTCCGGCACTCTGCTTTCGGTGCGGAGGCGGATGGTGACGATCTGCTGTGGACGCACCCGGAACTCGTAGCGCGGCCCGCCCGCCAGCGGCTTCGCATCCACCCCCGCCATGTTGGTCAGCGCCGCGCTCTTGTGCGGCAGGTTCACAACAATCTCCGCAGAACCCGCCCTGCCAAGGCATTCAACCAGCCTGATCTCGATGAACTCGCCGTCCCGGCGCATCGCTTCCACAATGACATTGCCGCTCGACCGAAGGAGAGACAGCGGCTTCGCCGGCGCGCCGCTGACTTCATAAGGCGGGCTGTTGTATTCCCAAGCCATCTGCTGGATGCGGGCCTCGGCCCAATCGCCGCCGTGCGCCACTACGGCATACTCCAGCACATGCCGGCCTGCGCCTGAGAGCCACGGGTTCGGATAGCCGTAATACTTCTCCGTCGTGTTCAGCAGGAACAGGACCGGCGTTCGGCCAGTGAGTTCCCGCCCGGACAGACCCCGGTCGAGGATCGCGAAACCGCCCCCGCCCCCCAATGCATAGTGGCTCCATCGGACCGCCGGAGTGATGCCTTGATTCCGGCCCGGCAAGGCCACCGTTGGCTCGGGCCACGCCCCGTGCGTGAAGCCGTAGGGAATTGCGCGCCGAACTTCGGCGACATCCTCTGCCAGCGGAAACTCGGCGACGACGACAGTGCGGTCTGGGATGTCGGTCAACGTCGTTTCGAAGTCGATGCGCGGCGATTCGTGATGGAAGCGCATGAGCCTGCGGCACGCCCCGCCGCCGTGGAATGTGCCTTCAGCCACAACCGTGAGCGCCACAGGTCCACGCACGGCGCTGACCCGAACCGGGCTGTCGCCGGAAGTGGCAAGACGCTCGCGCCCATCGCGCAGCAGCATGTGGTCGCCGGGATCGCCTTGTTGCTTCTTCGGCCTTTCGGCCACCAACAAATTGGCGCGCCCTCCCAGCATCTCGCGCCCGGAAGGCTTGAGCTTCAGGCTGACGAGATCGCCGGTCTTGGCGTCGACGCGGGCAACATAATAGCTGTTCTCGATGTTCTCGGGGAGAGAAACCGGCTCAGGCGCCGGCGCCGGTTTCAAAGCCCGTTTGAATGGGCTCAGCGAACAGGCTTCCAGCACCGGAGCGCACAACACACGTCCGTCTGGCAGGGCCTCGCTTGCGACTCCGGCAGGCGCGTTCGCCGCGCTCAGAACGACGGGATCCCGCCTTTGCCAGTTCACCGCGCTGAACAGCCCGATGTTCTGCCCCCTGCCGGAGAGTGCCTGCGCGGCCTGTTCGACCACGGAGCGGGACGCGGCTTCGACGCTGCGGAACCGGTCCGATGCGTCCCACGAAGCTTCGTGCTCGAAGACCATTCCCCCGGCGGCGCCCCACAGCGTGTTGCGGTACATGTTGAGAAACATCTGCAACCACGAGCCATAAAAAACCTCCGCCGGATATGCCAGCTTGCCGCGAAGACTGGCCGCCGTGGCCAGCATCTCGGCCGCCTGAAGTTGGTGCTCACACCGGCGGAACGCCGTCTTCACGCGCGGCGACTGAATCCAGAACGATAGGAAAAAGTAGTTGCCCCCGCCGCGCATCGTTGGCAATCTGAGCGCCCCGGAACTGAGCCGCGGCGCAATCGCGTCGGCGTACTTGGCGAGCGTGGTGAACCTGAACTCCACCGCCGGATCGATTTCTCTCCACTCGCGGAGGAAGGCGGACGGATAGTCACGCCGCTTGGGCGCGAGGTTGTAGTCCCCGTTGCCTCCAAGAGCCAGCACCGGCGCGCCTTCGGGAGTCATCCTGATCCGGGCTTCGAGCTGCTTCTTGAGCGTGTCGATCTGCTCGCCCGTGAGCGGACCGGTGGCGGCGAAGATGTTGCCGAGATCGCTGTAGTGGCCCGGCGAAATCGCCAGAGCTCTCGTTCCATCCGGAGCCTCCAGCCAGTGAATGGCCGAGCCTGTGTCATTGCCGCGGCAGTAAACAAACGCTTCCAGCCCGAGCCCCGCCGTGATCTGCGCCATCTGCGGATGCGTGCCGCAGATGTCGATGCACCACGCAAACCGCGGGCGAACTCCGAACACCTGCTGCTGCCAGCGCAGCCCCTCGATGCCGAGCCGCACCAGCGCCTCGCCGCCTGACAGGTTCGTCGTCGACTCCAGAAAGAAGGCGTTGACCAGTTCCACCCTCCCCGCCCGCACAGCCTCCTTCAGCTCTGCAGCGCGCTCCGGTCTGAAGTTCAACATCGCGATCATGTTGTTGCACTCGGAGAGGACGAAGTTGTAGTTGGGATCGTCCCGCACTCTGTCCAAATGGTCGAAATACGAGTTCGCGCAATACACCCGCTCCATCGAAAAGTTCGTGAGCCACCCGCAGCTCGCCGGGTGAAAGTTCGGGACGACGTAGACCTCGCGGCGACCTTGACCTGACGCCCGGACAGCCCCGGCGGCAAGCATCGAGTGTCTGAGGAATTTGCGGCGTGATCTCATGGCTTGAGCAAACACTATCAAACCGCCGCCGTCCCCGGAGCGATAATCGCAGTCATGAAGCGCCGCGATTTCCTCGCCTCCACGCTGGCCACGGCCGCAGCCGCAGCCCCAACTCCCGGCCCCATCAAAGTCGCCTGCGGTTCCTTCTGCTTCCACGCCTTCCGCGCCAAAGCCTACCCCGACGAAGCCGTCGACATCATCGGCTCCATGGGCTTCGACGGCATCGAACTCATCGTCAACGCCCGCGAGGACTTCGACGCCTACTGGCAAGGCAAACCCCTCGACGCCCTCCGCTCCAAACTCGACAAGTACAAGCTCGCCATCAGCCAGTTCATCCTCTTCCAGCCCGTCGTCGAGGGCCTGACTTCCCTCGACAAAGCCGAGCGCGACCGCAACCTCGACTGGCTCGAACGCGGCGCAAAAGTGGCGAAACTGCTCAACGGGGGGGGGGGGGGGGGGGGGGGGGGGGGGGGGGGGGGGGGGGGGG
>JACADU010000314.1 GCA_013388415.1 Bryobacteraceae bacterium | reverse complement strand
GCCCAATGCGCTGGCTTGATGAATACAAGTTAAAGATCCGCACGGCCGAGGAAGCAGTCTCGGCCATCCGGTCGGGGGAGACTGTCTACATCCACCCGGGTTGCGCGACACCGGAGGCGCTTGTCAGGGCGATGTGCGCCCGTGGCCGGCAGCTTGAGGACGTGGAAGTCATTCACATGAAAACGCTTGGCTCCGGCGACTACTCCCTGCCGGAGTTCGAAGGCCACTTCCGGACCACCGCGCTGTTCATCGGCGAGAACGTCCGGCAGGCTGTGCACGAAGCGCGTGCCGATTATATGCCGGTTTTCCTGCACGAGATCGAAGGGCTGATTGAGTCGGGCCGGAAACCGCTGGACACCGTTTTGATTCAGACCTCGCCGCCCGACCGAAACGGTTTCCTCTCTCTCGGCGTCGGCATTGACTGCACCCTCACGGCGGTTCGCCACGCCCGCAGGGTGCTTGCCGAAGTGAACCCCCGGATGCCGCGGACACACGGCGAGACTTTTATCCATGTCTCGCAGGTCCAATCGTTCGTCGAGGTCGACCATCCCCTCCCCGAACTCCACCAGAAACAAGCGACGCCGCTTGAGCGGCGAATCGCCGAGAACGTGGCGTCCCTCATTCCCGACCGCGCGACGCTCCAGTTGGGTATCGGAGCGGTCCCGGAAGCCGTCCTCGCCTGCCTCAAGGACCACCGCGACCTTGGCTTGCACAGCGAGATGTTCTCCGATGGCGTGATTCCGCTCATCGAAGCCGGCGTCATGAACGGGGCTGCCAAGACCCTGCATCCGGGCAGGCTCGTGGCCGGTTTCGTGCTTGGCACGCGCCGCCTGTTCGAGTTTATCGACGATAATCCGCTCTTCGAGTTCCACCCCACCAGGTACGTCAACGATCCTTTCGTCATCAGCCGCAACGACCGGATGGTGGCCATTAACTCCGCCCTCCAGGTGGACCTGACCGGTCAGGTCTGCTCCGACTCGATCGGGACCAGACCGTACAGCGGGTTCGGGGGGCAGGTCGACTTCATCCGGGGCGCGGCGCGGTCCCGCGGCGGAATCCCCATCATTGCCCTTCCCTCCACCGCCAGGAACGGCGCCGTCAGCCGGATCGCACCGGTCCTTGACCCGGGCGCTGGCGTGGTCACCTCCCGGGCGGACGTCCACTGGGTGGTCACCGAGCACGGCGCCGCCGACCTCTACGGCAAGACCATCCGCGAGCGGGCCGAAGCATTGATCAGAATTGCAGATCCAAAATTCCGTGATGATTTGGTAGAGTTTGCCTATCAGGCAAAGTACATGAAACCGGCTCTCGTGCCGGTGGGAGGACCCCGATGATGACCGTGGAAGCGCCGCCGAAGGTGGACAAAGGCCGGGTCGCGATCAACCGCGAAATCTGTAAGGGCTGCGGGTTGTGCGTGGAAGCCTGCGCGCTGCATGTGCTGGCGCTGTCGCATGAAATCAACCGCTTCGGCTATCATCCGGCGGTTTATCAGGGGCACGGCTGCAATGGCTGTGCGCTGTGCTTCTATGCCTGCCCCGAGCCTGCCGCCCTGGAAGTTTACAAGCTGGAGGCCTGAACCGTGGCGAAACAACTCGTGAAAGGCAATGAAGCCCTGATGAAGGGGGCGATTCTCGCCGGTTGCCGCGCTTTCTACGGCTATCCCATCACGCCGGCGAACGAAATCGCCGAGGCGGCGGCCGCTTATCTGCCCCCTGTGGGGGGCGTATTCCTTCAGGCCGAAAGCGAGGTCGCCGCCATCAACATGGTTTTCGGCGCGGCGTCGGCCGGCGTGCGCGCGATGACAGCCAGCTCCGGTCCCGGCATCTCGTTGATGGGCGAGGGCATCTCCTATCTGGCGGGCGCGGAGCTGCCGTGTGTGATCGCCGACATCACTCGTGGCGGCCCCGGGCTCGGCAACATCGCTCCCGAGCAGAGCGATTACTTCCAGGTCGTCAAGGGCGGCGGGCATGGTTCATACCGGACGCTGGTGCTCGCGCCGGCTTCAGCGCAGGAAATGTGCGACCTGACCTTCGACGCCTTCGAGCTCGCCGCGCATTACCGCAATCCGGTGATCGTCATGGCCGACGGCTTTATCGGGCAGATGATGGAGCCTGTCGAGTTTCCCCGCGAAGCGAAGCTGCCCCCGCCACCCGAATGGGCCGTTCTGGGCGACGCCCGTACCCGGCCGAACCTGATCACCTCGATCTACCTCGAGCCTGACGCCCTGGAGGCTCACATCCGCAAGCTCGACGCGAAGTATCAGCGGATGCAGCGCGAGAGCGTCCGCTGCGAGAATTACATGACTGAGGACGCCGAACTCGTCTTCGTCGGCTATGGCATCGTCTCGCGCGTGCTCAAATCGGCCGTCAATCGCCTCCGCAACGAGGGCATCCGCGCCGGGCTGGTCAGGCCGGTCACGCTGTTCCCATTCCCCACCGAACAGATCAGGGCCGCCGCCCGAACCGCCCAAACTTTCTTTGTGGTTGAGATGAGCACCGGCCAGATGGTCGAAGACGTGCGGTTGGCTCTGGCCGGCATGCGCCCGGTCGAGTTCTACGGCCGCTGCGGAGGCAATTCGCCCTCCGCCGAGGAGATCGTCGAGAAGGCAATGGAGGTCATGGCCCATGTCTGAACCCCTCTACACCCTGAAGTGCGGCAAGGCCGGCTGCTTCTATCCCGAGTATGAGCGCAAGGCCGACCTGAAGGACCAGACCCACTATTGCCCGGGTTGCGGCCATGGCATCACGCACAAGCTGATGGCCGAAGCGATCGACGAGTTGGGGATTCAGGACCGCGTCATTCTCGTGTCGCCGGTAGGCTGCTCCGTCTTCCTGTACTACTACTTCGACGTGGGCAACGTTCAGGTGGCTCACGGACGGGCCTCCGCGGTCGCCACGGCTCTCAAGCGCGCGCGCCCCGAAGCCATCGTCATCAGTTACCAGGGTGACGGCGACCTGGCGGCCATCGGCAGCGCCGAAATCCTCCACTCAGCCAACCGCGGCGAGAACATCACCGTCCTGTTCGTCAACAACGGCATCTATGGCATGACGGGAGGCCAGATGGCGCCAACCACTCCCGTTGGCGCCAAGACCACCACCACGCCGCGGGGCCGCAACGTCTGGAATGACGGCTATCCGCTGCACATATCCGAAGTTCTCTCCTCCCTGGAAGGCCCGTCCTTCATCGAGCGCGTAGCGTTGGGCAACCCCAAGCAGATCCTTCAGGCAAAGAAGGCGATTCGAAAGGCGCTGGAAGCCCAGATCAAGGGCCTCGGTTTCTCCCTGGTCGAGGTCCTGTCGCCCTGCCCCACCATCTGGAAGATGGACCCGGTGGAAGCCCAACGCTACGTGCGCGAGGAGATGACCAGAATCTATCCGCTGGGCGCGAAGCGCGACCGGCTGGCCGAGGCGGCGCCCCGCCCGTTGCCGGAAGCTCCGCCGCCTCTCGAAGAGATCCCCCGCCTGCTGAAGATTGACACGCGCCCCAGCCCGCCCTCGGCGCGGCATTTGGAGGGGCTGGAGGACCGCATCAAGATCGCTGGCTTCGGCGGCCAGGGCGTGCTGCTTCTCGGCCAGCTCATCGCCGAAGCCGGCATGGACGACGGCCTCGAAGTCTCCTGGCTGCCCAGCTATGGCCCCGAAATGCGCTCCGGCACCTCGAACTGCCATGTCCGGCTCGCCTCCAAGCCGGTCGATTCGCCGCTCGTCACGCGGCCGAACATTCTGCTCGCGATGAACGAGCCTTCTCTGCGGAAGTTCCTTCCGGACGTCGCCGACGGCGGGCTCGTCCTCTACAACGGCCAGCATGTGCCGGAGGATTGCCATCGCCCCGGAGTCCGCGTCCTGGCCATGCCGTTTGCCGAGATGGCGGATTCCATCGGCAGCGCCAAGGCGGGTAACATCGTCATGCTCGGCGCGCTCATGGCTCTCCATCCGGTTCTGCCCGACGAAAAGATCGACGGCGCGCTCAAGCGCCTCGTGAAGACGGAGCGCTGGCTCGAACTGGATCGCGCCGCGTTCGCCTGCGGCAAGAATGCCGCCCTCGAACTGGAGTCCTGCCATGCCTGATCAAGAGATCGTCGTCTATTTCAACGGCAAGATCATCCCGCTGAGCGAGGCCAAGGTCAGCATCCTCACCCACGCGCTGCATTACGGCACGGGCGTTTTCGAGGGCATCCGCGCCTATTGGCGGGAAGAGGACGAGGAGATGTTCCTTGTCCGCGCCGAGGACCACTACCTCCGCTGGAAGGCCAACTGCCGGATCCTGCAAATCGAGCCGGAGATGTCGGCGCATGAACTCGCCGAGTTGACCGCCGAACTCATCCGGCTGAACCACTTCCGGACCGACGCCTACGCCCGCCCGCTTGCTTACATGAACTCGGCGCGCATCGGCGTGAAACCCGACGGGCGGCACGCCTTCGCGATCATGGTGGTTCCATTCGGCGTCTACCTGCCGAGCGAAAACGGCATTCACGCCGGCGTCGTGAGCTGGCGCCGCGTCGAGGATGCCGCTCTGCCCGCCCGCGGCAAGATCTGCAGCGCCTACGTGAACAGCGTCCTGGCCACGGCGGAAGCCCACAGCCACGGCTACGACGAAGGCATCATCCTGAACGAGGACGGGCACGTCGCCGAAGGCTCAACCTGCAACATCTTCATCGTCCGGCATGGCAAGCTGATCACGCCCCCGCCGTCGGATAACATTCTCGAGGGCATCACCCGGGACTGCGTCATGACTCTTGCCCGCCGGGAGATGCACCTCGACGTCGTCGAACGCTCGATCGACCGCAGCGAGCTCTATGTCGCCGACGAAGCCTTCTTTACAGGGACCGCGGTCGAGGTCGCGCCCATCACGAGGATCGACCACCGGCCAGTCGGAACCGGGCAGGTCGGCTTCATCACCAGCCATCTGCGCGAGCTTTACAGCCAGGCGGTTCACGGGCGCATCGCCGACTACGAATCGTGGCTCAAACCGGTCTACCAGCCGGTTCTCGAATCACTGCGGCGCTGATTCCAGTTTCCTGATCGCCTCCCGGATCCCGGCGGCGTTGGGATAGTCCGGATGCAAGCGGAGGAAATGCGTCAGTTGATCCGCCGCCTTCCCGCGCTCTCCTTTCCTCAGGTAGATCTCGGCGAGCAACAACTGCGGGTGGGAGAAATGCGCGCCGTCCAGCCGCACCGCTTCGAGCAGATGCTTCTCTGCCAGGTCCATCCTCCCGAGCCCGAAGTAGGTCATTCCGAGCTGCGAGTGCGCCAGCGGGTCCTGTGGTTTCTTCAGGACAGCGTGGACGTTATACGGCCACGCCTCCTCATCCCGGTGAAGCGTCACCAGGACGCCGCCGAGGTTCACCAGCGGTTCGTAGGCGTCCGGATCCACTTCGAGGGCTTTCCTGAAGTGGCTCTCGGCAACCTCGTAGCGTTGCGTCTGGTAGGCGATGGTCCCCAAATGATTCCAGGCGGCGGCGAAACCGGGCGCGATCTCCAGCGCCTTGCGCAGGTGCGCTTCGGCCGCTTCGATGTCTCTGGAGCCGAGTTTCCGGTCCGCCTTGCGGTATTCCTCCCAAGCCTTTTGCGGGATCTTGAGTTCCCTCATGCGGACCGTCGCGCCGCCTTCCGGGCTGATTTTCATCTCGTCGAGCCGCACAGCCAGCATCACCCGTCCATCCTTGCCGGCGTGCGACGGCGAGACGACAATGGTCTTCCGCACCTCACCCCTGCCCGGCAGGAAGACGCTCAGCGTGTAACTGCCTTCGTCGATCTTGCGGAATCGGAATTTGCCGTCCAGGCCCGCCAGCGTCGAGGCGTGAAACGGGCTGGTCACCCCGTGCAGAGACACGGACGCCTGCGCGGCGGGCACAAGCTGCCCCTGCACGTCAAATTGCTGCGCCAGCGCCACGAGCAGTGCGATAAGCATAGACTATTAATCGGTGGTCCGACTCTTATTGTTTCTCCGCTTTTTGGCATCCGCCACCCTTCTGGCGCAGACCCTGCCGGTCACCAGCTTCGAAGACGATTCGCAGATGGCCATCCTGCGAACCCGGAACACGCGGATTCAGGTGGCCGAGACCGGAGTGACCGACGGCGCCCGTGCGCTGCGGATCGATTTCGACCCCGTGGCATGGCCCTCGCTCTGGTTCAGCCCGCCCGCTCCCTACGACCTCCGCGAATGGGGCGAGATCGCCCTCGACGTCACCAACCCCATGGACGAGCCGCTGCTGTTCAGGCTGCGCGTCGACGATGACCCGCGCGCGGACGGGAGCCGCTACTGCCGGACGGGCGGCGCCACCATCCAGCCTGGCGAGACCCGCACCTTCTCCTTCCCGCTTCAGTCCGCCGGCAGCGCTCAGCTCGGGATGAAGGGCTTGCCCGCATGGACGGGCACAACAAGCCTCGGCTCATCCGGCTGGTGGACGCTCGATCTGAGCCACATCGTGGCGTTTCAGATCTTCATGGCTTCGCCCCAGGGCGTGAAAACCCTGCTGGTCGACAACGTCCGCTTCCGCCCCGCTCCGCCTCTGGATGGCATCACCGATGAGTTCGGCCAGTACTCGCGCCAGGAGTGGCCTGGCAAAGTCCACGCGCTCGAGGAACTGCTCGAGCGCCGCGAATCGGAGCGCGCCGAACTCGACGGCTTCGCTCCGCCGGCTCACCTCGACCGCTTCGGCGGCTGGCTCGACGGACCCCGCCTGGACGCCACTGGCTTCTTTCGCGCCGAAAAGCACGATGGCAAATGGTGGCTTGTCACCCCCGATGGCACTCTCTTTTTCTCTGTCGGCCCCGATTCGCTCACGATGGGCAACCACACCTTCATCACCGGGCGCGAGCACATGTTCTCCTGGCTGCCCGCGCAGGACGATCCCCTGCGAGCCTATGTCCAGCGGATCACCGGCGCCGTCGAAGGGCCCATCAGAGAGGGGCTGGCGGTCAATTTCCATGGCATCAACATCGAGCGCAAGTATGGCGCTCAGCCGTTCGAGGCCTGGGCCGGAACCTGGTTCCAGCGCCTTCGCGCCTGGGGCTTCAACACCATCGGCAACTGGAGCGACGCGCGCCTGTTCCGCCGGGAGATGCCCTATGTGATCGCTGGCGGCATCAGCGGCACGCACAACCGCCTCACGACGAACGTGCCCTCCGCCGGATCTGCGATTCACGACCCGTTTGACCCGCGGTTCGCCGTCAATGTTCGGAACAGCCTGCGTTCACAAGCAGCGGCGGCTGCCGGCGATCCCTACTGCCTCGGCTGGTTCGTCGACAACTAAATCTCATGGGGCAATCGCAACACGGAAACAAACCGCTTCGCCATCGCAGCCGCCGCCCTGGCTCAATCTTACCCGGACTCTCCCGCCAAGCAAGCCTTTGTCCGGATGCTGCGAGACAAGTACGGCGAACTCCAAAGTCTGAATGAAGCATGGAACCACAATGCGGGCGCCTGGGAGGACCTCTCGGCTCCGGCAAAGCTCAATGACGTCATCCGCGCCGATTTCTCGGCTTTCGTCAAGGAACACGCGCGAGCCTATTTCTCCACCGTTCGACGCGAACTGAAAGCCCTCGATCCGGACCATCTCTATCTGGGCAGCCGCTTCGCCTGGTTCACCCAGGAAGCCGCCGAAGCCTGCGCCGAGTTCTGCGATGTCATTAGCTTCAACGTCTATCAGCGCCGGATCGCGCCCGCTTCCTGGACCTTTCTCGAGGCGCTCGACCGGCCGGCCATCATCGGCGAGTTCCACTTCGGCGCGCTCGACCGCGGGATGTTCCAGACGGGCCTTCAGGCGGCAGTGAGCCAGCAGGAGCGCGCGCAATTCTATCAGGAGTATGTCGCAAGCGTCCTGGCGCACCCGAGCTTCGTGGGCTGCCACTGGTTCCAGGCCTTCGACCAGCCGCTCACCGGGCGCACCCGCGACGGGGAGAACTACAACATCGGCCTCGTCGACATCACCGATACGCCGTACCCTGAGTTGATTCAGGCGGCGCGGGAGATTCACTCGCAAGTGTACTCCGCCCGGTCGAAGAGGGAATAGGAGAGCGATGGCGGGCATACTGTGCGTCGATCGAGGCGTCGGGCTTCCCATGGGCGCCACCCGGCTGAGCGGCGGCGTCAACTTCTCGATCTATTCGAGTCACGCCACCGACGTGTGGCTGGCGCTTTTCAGGCCTGGAGAAGAGGAGCCTTTCGAGGAATTCGCGCTGAATCCGGCGCATTACAGAACGGGCCATGCCTGGCACGTCTGGCTCGGCGGGCTGGATGACGATTTCGAGTACGCCTGGCGCATGGACATGCGGCCCAATCCCGCGCCGCACATCTATCGCTACGACCCGTCCCGCTACCTCCTGGACCCGTACGCCAAAGTCGTGACGGGGGGCGAGACGTGGGGCGGGCGCGTCACCAAAAGACGCTGCGCCCTCGAACCAACCGGCTTTCAATGGGCCGACGACAGGCCGTTGAACCGCCCCCTCGAAGATTCGATCATCTACGAACTGCACGTGCGCGGCTTCACGCGGCATCCCTCCTCGGGCGTCTCCGCTCCCGGAACCTATCTCGGCCTCACCGAGAAGATCCCTTACCTCAGGCAACTGGGCGTGACCGCGGTGGAACTGCTGCCCGTCTATGAGTTCGAAGAGGCCGACACGGACCGCAACAACCCGTTGCTCGGCACCAGCCTGCTGAACCTTTGGGGCTATCAGCCGATCGCCTTCTTCGCGCCCAACAGCACCTACGCCTCCAGCCAGAAGCATGGCGCTGCCGTCAACGAGTTCAAAGAGATGGTGCGGCGCTTCCATGAAGCCGGCATCGAAGTCATCCTGGACGTCGTTTTCAACCACACCGCCGAAGGCGACGAACGCGGCCCCACCTGGAGCTTCCGCGGCATCGACAATCCCACCTACTATCTGCTGGACGAAAAGGGCGGATACCGCAATTTCTCCGGCTGCGGCAATACGTTCAACTGCAACCATCCGGTCTGCCGCGCGCTGATTATCTCCTGCCTGCGCTACTGGGTGATGGAAATGCACGTCGACGGCTTCCGGTTCGATCTGGCGTCGATTCTGGCGCGCGGCAAGGACGGTGAACCCCTGGCCGACCCGCCGCTGCTCGAAAGCCTCGCCTACGATCCGGTCCTGGCCGACACCAAGCTGATCGCCGAAGCCTGGGATGCCGCCGGCCTGTATCAGGTGGGTTCGTTCCCCTCCTGGGGCCGGTGGGCGGAATGGAATGGCAGATATCGCGACGACCTGCGCCGCTTCGTCAAGTCCGACGCAGGTCTGACAGGCGCCTTGGCTTCCCGGCTCACGGGCTCGCCAGACCTTTATGCAGACGACAACCGCCACGCCAAGCACTCCATCAACTTCGTCACCTGCCACGACGGCTTCACCCTCAACGATC
>JACADU010000333.1 GCA_013388415.1 Bryobacteraceae bacterium | reverse complement strand
CCGCGTCTCGCGCAACAACATCGCCCGCTCCAGCAGAACCGGACCCCGCCGCTCCCCCAGCGAAATCGCCGTCTCGAACAGCTCGAGCGCCGCCGGCTTGTCCCCCCGTTGCAGCGCGACAAACCCCCGCGCCGCCGCCACATCCGCCCTGCCCGGAGCCCGCCGCGCCGCTTCTTCAATCAGAATCTGCGCATCCGCCGTCATGCTGTGCGCCAGCAACGCGTCCGCCCGCAGAATCCTCGCCTCCGTCGCGTCCAGCGTTCGCGTGCTCCGCTCGCTCCTTTCCCCTGCCGGCCCCAATGCGATCGCCTCTGTCCCCGGAGCCCCCATCCGCACCCATGAACGCGCCGCTTCCACCGCCTGCTCGAAGCTCCGCCCCCACGTCTGGCTGAAAACCTCTCTGGCGTCTCCACCCAACCCCACAATGGCCGCATACGCCTCCAGTTTGCCCCGCCACTCCGGGCTCTGCCCCAGCATGTGCACCACCGCCCAGCACTGCGCGTAGAAAATCCCCGCCAGCCGCTCGTCCCGATAAAACTCCGACCGCCTGTCTGCCTCCAGCAACTCCTCCGCCGTCAGCCACCGCGCCTGGTTCAACAACCGGATGTGGTCGTTCGCCGGTTTCCCGAGCCGCGCCTGCCCTCCGCTCACTTCCAGCGTCGACCAGTACTCCGCCAACCCCTCCTCCAGCCATAGCGGAAGCGCCGGGTTCGTGTGGTGCTGCGCCAGATGGACCCACTCGTGCCGCGCCGCCCGCAACGCCCCCTCCCCGGTGTCGTACACCATCAACCAGTTCAACCCCGCTCCAGACTGAAATAACCCGAGATTCGTCGAGATCAACTGGAACGGCTGGAACTCCCCCTTGCTCCGGTAGATCATCACTCGCAGCGGCGGTATCTCTTTCGGCAGCGCCCCATTCCGCCCCACCCACGCGCGCTCCAGGTCGCCTAACTCGTCCAGAATCGTTTGCGCCCGCTTGGCCGGTCCGTCGATGCACGCTTCCCGCTTGCCCTCAATCACGCAGCTCCAGCCGCCCCGCAGAACCGGGCTCATCAGAAGCAGGACCACCACCAGTCTGATTCCCAAGGAATTGTCGGAAAATAACCAGGCCAACCGCTCTCTGACAGCCGCGCCTCTGCCGCCGCTTCTGAGCCGCGACGCTAAAGGAGGGGTCTGGCCCATGTGGAGCAGTGGCCGGCTGACATCCCCAAAGTGATAAATGGGTTTCACTGGAGCAGTATCGGTCTGATAGAAAGTTTCGATTGGACTGGACCCAGCCCTCTTCCTATCCTACAGACAGCTTGGCCTGATTGACCGTAATGGACACAAACGCGACTCAAGTCACTCTGCTTCATAGGATTAGCAACATCATCGCGTCGAACCGGAGCGTCGATGAAATGCTCGGCGAAATCGTCGGCATCTCCGTTCAGGTCACTGGATGCGATGCCTGCCTCGTCTATATGCTGGAGCCCGAAACGGGTGAAATCGTCCTGCGCGCTTCGCAGGTTCCCCACGCCGCCGAAATCGGCCACCTCAGCATGAAGGTCGGCCAGGGAGTCACCGGTTGGGTCGTTGAAAACAAGAGTGTCGTCGTCCTGCCCGAAAACGCCTCCAGCGACAACCGCTTCATCCGCCTCCCCGGTCTCGTCGAGGACACCTACGAAGCCTTCTGTTCCGTTCCCCTCATCAGCGCCGGCGAGGTCATTGGCGTCATCAACGTCCACAACCGCGAACGCAAGGACTGGACACCGGAGGAGGTGTCGTTGCTGACCTTTGTCGGAGAACAGATGGGCGGGGCGCTCGCCCGCGCCCGGCTCGAGGAGGAAAACGCGCGCCTGTTCGAAGAAACACAGGAGATGAAACGGCAGCTCGAAACGCGCAAGCTCGTCGAACGCGCCAAGGGCATCCTCCAATACAAGTACAACCTCACCGAAGAAGAGGCCTACCTCCGCTTGAGAAACGAAAGCCGCCGCCTCCGCCGCCCCATGCGTGACCTCGCGGAGGCCATCATCCTCTCCGAGGACCTCGCCCGCAAAGCCACCGAGACCGGCTCCATCGACCGCGACGTCGAAGGCGATTGACCCGGCGGCTGGCCTAAAATGAGGGTTTGAGCCAGTTTCGCCCCCTCTTCCGCAACCCCCATCTCGCCACCCTTGCCGGCAACTTCTGGCCGCGCAAGTTCGACACCAGCGGCTACGATTCTTCGAGCGTCGAGTACCAGACAGAGCCCGGCGTCAGGATTCTCGTCGAAGAGGACCGCCCCAGAGCCGCGAGCCGCGGCGAAGTCCTCCTTCAACATGGGCTTGAAGGCTCAAGCCGCAGCGGTTACCTCGTCTCGCTCGCTCACGCTCTCTGCGCCGCCGGCTTCACCGTCCACCGCGTCAACATGCGAGGCTGCGGCGGCAGCGAGCCACTCTCCGCCAGCCTCTATCATTCCGGTCTGACTCACGATCTTCTGTTCCTTCTCAATCACCTGCAAGCCGCCGGGCGCGGCCCGCGCTTCCTCTGCGGATTCTCGCTCGGCGGCAACGTCGCCCTCAAACTCGCCGGCGAGCTCGCCGCCCGCGGTCCCGCCCTCCTCTCGGCTGTCGCCGCCGTCTCCACCCCCATCGACCTCGCCTCCTGCGTCCGCCTCCTCGACCAGCCTTCCAATTGGATCTACCAGCAGAAATTCGTCCGCAGCCTCAAAGCCCGCTACCGCCGCCGCCACAACAGCTTCCCTGACCGCTTCCCGCTCGACGGGCTCGGGCGAATCCGAACCATCTTCCAGTTCGACGACGCCATCACCGCCCCCGCCTTCGGCTTCGGTACCGCCGGCAACTACTACGCCACCCAGTCCGCCGCGCAGTTCATCCCGCGAATCACCGTCCCAACCCTCCTCGTCCAGGCCATCAACGACCCCCTGATTCCTTTCGAAATCTTCCGCTCGCCCGCCGTCCAGTCGAATCCCAACGTCGAGCTCCTGGCTGTCCCTTACGGCGGGCACCTCGGTTTTCTCGCCCGCGGACCCTCCCGCTTCTGGCTCGATCTCATTCTCACTGAATGGATTTCGGGCCGCGTCCGGAACAAACCCGCGGATTGCCCCGTCTAGCTCAATGATGCACTCCACCGCTTCCCTTCAGGAGGCTTTCCGTATCGCCCTCGCCAGCCTTCGCGCCTCCAAGCTGAGAAGCTTCCTGACTTTGTTGGGAATCATCCTCTCCACCACCACCCTCATCGCCGTCATGGCCATCATCCACGGCATGGACGTCTACGTCGCCGAAAAAATCGCCGACCTCGGCGCCGACAACTTCGTCATCGTCCGCATGGCGTTCTTCGGCGATTTCGAACCCAAGAAGTTCCTGGAACTCCTCCGCAAGAACCCCGAACTCTCCATCGAGGAGTTCGAATTCATCCGCAAAGAGGCCAGGCTCATCCGCGACATCGGCATGAGAACCGAGCGGACGGGACCGCTCGCTTCGGGCAACGACCGCATGGAGGACGTCGAAATCGTCGGCTGCACCCCCAACATGGGCCTGCTCCTCAACAAGCAGGCGGTCGCCGGACGCTACCTCACCGAGAGCGACAACAACAGCCGCCGCGCCGTGGCTTTCATTGGCGCCGACGTCAAGGATCAGTTCTTCCCTTCCACCGACCCCATCGGCAAAACAATCCTCATCGACAGCCGCCCCTTTGAAGTGGTCGGCGTCTCCAAGCGCGCCGGCAGCGTTTTCGGCCAGTCACAGGACAATTACGTCGAGATTCCGGTCAACTCTTATTTCAAGAACTACGGCAGCCGCCGCGGCATCAGCTTTATCGCTCAGGCCATCGATCATGCCCACTTCGAACAGGCCATGGATGAGGCCAAAGTCCTCATCCGCTCGTTCCGCCATCTTCCTCCCGCCCGCGAGGACAACTTCACGGTCTTCACTTCCGCTTCCATCATGGGCGCCTGGGATAAGCTCACCGGCGCCATCGCCGCCACCGCCGTCGCCGTCGTCAGCGTCTTCATGGTCGTCGGCGGCGTCGTCATCATGAACATCATGCTGGCCGTCGTCACCGAGAGGACCTCGGAAATCGGCATTCGCAAGTCACTCGGAGCGCGCCGGAAAGACATCCTTCAGCAGTTCCTCGTCGAAAGCGCCACGCTCGCCAGTTGCGGCGGGTTGCTCGGCGTCATCATCGCCTGGGCCATCGCCGTCGTCGTTCGCAACGTCACCCCCGTCCCCATGGAACTGCCTCTGTCCAGCGTCGTTGTCGGCGTCGGACTCTCGGCGACCTTCGGAATGTTCTTCGGCATCTACCCGGCGCAAAAAGCCGCCCGGCTCGACCCCATCGAAGCCTTGCGCGCCGAAAAGTGACCCGCCATGCATAAATTCAAGAAAGACTGGTCCCTCATTCAGGCCGGCATCGGGCTCGCCCTCAGCGCCGTCCGCGGCCACAAGCTCCGCAGCTTCCTCACCGTTCTCGGCGTCATCATCGGCACTGGCACCATCATCGGCGTCGGCAGCATCCTCACCGGCTTCGACGGAGCCGTCACCAACGCCATCAAAAGCTTCGGCACCGACACCATCATCGCCACCAAGTGGCAGGCCGGCATCCGCTTCGGACGCCGCAGCCGCGAGGAGTGGATGCGCAAGCCCCTCACCCTCGAACAGGCCCGCGCCGTCGCCGAACGCTGCCCCAGCGTCGAGCACGTCAGCCCTTACCTTTTCCCTACCTGGGGAATCCACAAGGCCCGCTTCAAGAACAACGACGTTTTCCAGGTCCGCATCGGCGGAACCGAGGAGGCCTACGCCCAAGCCGGACAGGCCGAAATGAAGTTCGGCCGCTTCTTTACCGAAGTCGAAAACCGCCACCGCTCCCCCGTCGTCGTCATCGGCGAAGACGTCTACAAGCAGCTCTTCTCGGGCATCGACCCCATCGGCAAGGAAATGGAGATCGACGGCCACTCCTTCCAGGTCCTTGGCGTGATGAACCGCCCCGCCAACAGTTTCCCCGGCCAGCAGGACCTGCGCATCATCTTCCCCTACTGGACCCTGCGCAAACTCATGCCCGCGGCCCAGGAGCACATGTTCGTCATCTCCGCCCGCCCGGGCGCCATGGCCAAGGCCATGGACGAAGTCAGAGGCGTCCTGCGCCAGGAACGCCGCCTGAAATACTCAGATCCCGACAACTTCGGCCTCTCCACCGCTGAACAGATGATCGACGAGTTCCGCCAGGTCACCGCCGTCACCGTGATCGTCATGGTCGTCCTCTCCAGCGTCGGCCTTCTGGTCGGCGGCATCGGCGTCATGAATATCATGCTCGTCAGCGTCACCGAACGCACCAAGGAAATCGGCGTCCGCAAGGCCATCGGCGCCCGCCGCTTCGACATCATCCTCCAGTTCCTCACCGAGGCCGTTGTCCTCACTTTCCTCGGCGGCCTGTTCGGCATGTTGCTCGGCTACGGCATCTCCCGCGCCGCCGCCTTCGCCTTCCCCACTCTCCCGACCTCCGTCCCCTGGTGGGCCGCCGTCTTGGGAATCACGGTCAGCGTCGGAGTCGGCATCTTCTTCGGCCTCTGGCCCGCCAGCAAGGCTGCCCGCCTCGACCCCGTCGAGGCGCTGCGGTATGAATAAAGAAGATGACCCGTTCGGCTTTCCTGGGCCTCTTCGCCGCCGCATTCCAGCCAGAACCGGCTAAACCCGTCCATGCTTGCTTCACCGACGCGGAAATCCACCTGATCCGCGATTTCTTCCGCCCAGGCGGCGGCAACCCTCCCCCCTCGGCTCAGAATCGCGAGCCCCTGACGCCAGCCCTCGCCAAACAGATCCGCCGCGGCGGCATCCTCCCCTCCAACCTCGCTCTCTCCAGCTTCCCCGCGGCTCTTGCCAGGCAGCTCCCCCCTCCGCCCAAGGACTACGAGCGCGTCCTCTTCCACCGCTGGGTCCTCCTCATGCACGCTTCCTCCCGCCTGATTGTCGACGTCGTCGAACTCGTCCACCGTCCCGTCCAGCCGGACTGAAAAGATGTCTGCGGATAGGTATCTTGCGATCTACTCTGTTCGCATGATAGTGTCTGTTCATATTGAAACGGGGAACACTGCCGCCGGGGACCGGAATCAGCGTCTTCTTCCCGGCTTACAACGACGCGCCAAGCCTTCCGGGGCTCATTGAAAACACCTTCAAGACCCTCAACGCTCTCGATTTGGACTACGAGGTCATCGTCGTCAACGACGGCAGCCATGACGAAACCGCCCAGGTCCTCGAGCGCCTCCAGAAGACATGGGGACCACGCCTCCGCGTCATCACCCACCCCGAAAACCGCGGCTACGGGGGGGCTCTCCGCAGCGGATTCGCGAACGCCACCCGCGACCTCGTCTTCTACACCGACGGCGACAGCCAGTACGACGTCAGGGAGCTGCCCTTGCTCCTCGAGAAACTGTCGCCCGCCGTCGGTCTCGTAAACGGCTATAAGACCCGCCGGCAGGACCCCTGGCACCGTATCTTCATCGGCGCCGTTTACAACCAGTTCGCCCGCCTCCTGTTCAGAATCAGAATCCGCGACATCGACTGCGATTTCCGGCTCGTCCGCCGCAGTCTCGTCGAGAACCTCCAACTGGAATCCACGAGCGGCACCATCTGCGTCGAGCTCGTCCGCAAGATCGAAGCCTCCGGCTGCGGCGTGGCCGAAGTGCCCGTCAGTCACTATCCGCGCCTTTATGGCCGGAGCCAGTTCTTCCGTTGGAAGTCCTTGCTGACCACATTCAGGCAACTTTGCAGGCTATATTGGCGATTGGTGCTTCGGCCGGCTTTCTCCGCCGCGCCCCAAGCCCCGCTCGGACATGAGAATACCCCCCATCGACCTGCGTCCCGCAATTGACGAAACCGCGCCCGCCTGGCGCGCCAATCTCGATGAGCTCTTCCGCCGTGGACAGTTCATCTTGGGCCCGCAGTTGGCCTCCTTCGAAAAACGCTTCGCCGCCTGGACCGGTTCCCCATACGTCGCCGGCGTCGGCAACGGCACTTCCGCCATCGAAATCTGCCTCCGCGCCGAGGGAATCACCGCCCCCCATGATGAGGTCCTCACAACTCCCCTGACCGCCGCCTTCACCGCTGTCGGCATCCGCTCTGCCGGGCCCAACGTCAAATTCGCCGACGTCGATCCTCACACCCTACAGCTCGACCCCGAAAGCGTCGAACGCCATTGGTCGCGTTCCACCCGCGCTCTGGTCGCCGTCCATCTCTATGGCCAGCCCTGCGCTGTCGACTCGCTCTCCAAATGGGCACGCCGCAAAGGAGCCCTCTTCATCCAGGATGCCGCCCAGGCGCACGGAGCTCGCTTCAAAGACCGCCCCCTGACCGCCTGGAGCACCTACGTGACCTACAGTTTCTATCCCACCAAGAACCTCGGCGCTCTCGGCGATGGCGGGGCCATTGCCACCGCCTTGCCCCGCCGCGCCAAAAAACTCCTCGAAATGCGCGATGGCGGCCGCCGCGGCGGCATGGTCTCCTTCGGACCCGGTATCAACTCCCGCCTCGACGAGCTCCAGTGCTGCTACCTGCTCGCCTTCCTCACCAAAATCGACGAGTGGAACGCCCGCCGCGCCGAGCTCGCCGCCCTCTACGACCTGCTCCTTCAGGGTTGCGACGGAGTCCGCCCCGTCTCGCGCACCCCCGACAGCGTCAACCACCTCTACGTCATCCGCGCCCATCGCCGCGACAAATTGAAAAGATACCTCGCCGCCAACGGCATCGGCGCCGGCATCCACTATCCCGTCCCCCTCCACCTCCAGCCGGCATTCGCTTCCTCCGGCCAGAAACGCGGCTCCCTCCCCGTCGCCGAACGCGCCTGCAAGGAGGTCCTCTCCCTCCCGCTCTACCCCCATCTGAGCCGCGACCACGTCGCCGAAGTCGCCTCCACCGTCCGCCGTTTCTACGGCGCCTGAGCCCGCCGGCCACAGTCACCCGGCCTTGCTCGCCACCACCCAAACCGATTGCCCAATCGGCAGCCGCCGCCCTGCCCTCAGCCACTCAGCCTCCACCCGAAGCGGCAGTTCCAGCAAGCCGTTCAGCCATCCGGCGGGTAGCTCCACCCCCGAAGCCGCCGGCGCGCCGGTCAACGGTTCCCATATTCGGAACTTCATCAACGCCACCGGCAGCAGCAGCGAGTTGGCGTACGTCGCCCTCAGCACGCGCAAGCCTGCCGCTTCCACCTTCGCCCTGACTTCTCCCAGCCGCACCCGGTGCCTCTCCCCCACCCACTCCGAATGCCTGCTCCGCAGCGCCTTCAATGCGGCAACCCGCAGCAGCATCCAGCCTCCCGGCGACACCACCCTCGCGAACTCTCCAATCGCCGCCGACTGCCCCTCAGGCTCAAGATGCACGAGCACGTCCAACGAAATCAGGCCCTCGAATGAACCGTTGCGGAAGGGCAGCTTCCGAATGTCCGCCACCGCCGGTTCCAACCCCCGCCTCCGCGCCAGCCCTGCCGCCACCGGCGACAAATCCACTACCGTCACCGCCCAACCCCGCTCCCTCGCGAACCGGCTCGCGTCATACCCCGTCCCGCAGCCCGCCTCCAAGATGCGGGCCCCTCGCCCCGCCGCACAGTACCGGTCCAGCAACACGTCGGCTATCCGCCGCATCCCGCGGAACCACCACAACCGCTCTTCGTTCGCCGAAAGCGCTTCGTACTCCCCCGGATTCATCGCCCCGCCGCGACCGTGTGCCGGAAGTGTTCCAGAGTAACCCTGATCCCCTCGCGAAACTCCACTTTCGACGACCACCCCAACCACGCCCGAATCCGCGAGGCGTCCCCCGCGTAGCTCCCGATGTCGAACTTCCGGTGCTCCTCCGGAAACGGCCGCAACTTCACCTCGCGGCTGATTCCCGCCTCCTGCTGAATGATCTTCGCAATCTCCAGAAGCGTCAGCGCCTCCGGACCGCAGACATTGAATAGCCGGAAGGGCGGATT
>JACADU010000291.1 GCA_013388415.1 Bryobacteraceae bacterium | reverse complement strand
GACCCGCGGTGAGCAATCCGCCGGCGAAGTCGACAAGGCCTGTGCCGACGAGGTTCCTGACGCCTTCCACGTCGCTCATGATCCGCGAGACCAGTTGACCACTCTTGTTCTGATCGAAGAAGGTCACTGACAGCCGCTCGACGTGGGACTGCACTTTGCATCGCAGTTCGGCGATCAGCCTCTGGGCTGATTTCGAAAGCACTTGGGTCAGCCAGAAGGAACTCGCGGATTGGACAAGCGTGGCGGCGAGAACCGTGAGCACCAGCGGCGCGAGCAGATCCGCTTTCCCCTTGGCGAGCACGTCATCGACCAGAAACTTGGTGGATGCCGGAAGGACGAGGCCGGCCGTCCGGCTGATGACGATGAGGACAAATCCGCCGGCCAATTGCCAGCGCCGGGGGTACACCAGCTCACGGACATCGGGCAGCACGGCCTTCCAATTGACCGGCTGCCGGTCGGGCCGGTTCGCTTTGGAGCGCCCTTTGGATGCGGATTCGACGTGCCGGCCGCGGGGTAACATGGAAAGATGCGAGTTCTATTATTGTCGATCATGGGAGCCGCCCTGTGGGCTCAAGCCCCTGCCGCGGCCCCAAAGCCGGCCGCCGCGAAACCCGCCGCCCCGCCTAAGCCAGTCGCCGCAAAAGCCGCCCCGGTTGCGGCGGCGCAGCCCGCGAAGCCGGCTGACCCAGCCGACCCCGTCGTCTTCTCCGTGGGCTCCAAATCATTGACTCGCAGCCAGTTCGAGGAGTTTTACAAGAGCCTGCCGGCGAACGTGAAGGCCGAACTAGGGGGAGACACGCCTGAGGCCAGGCGCAAGATCGCCCAGCAAATCGCCGAGGTCATGAGTTACGGAGAAGAGGCCCGCCGCCTCCAACTCGACCAGAAAACATCCGCGAAGATGCAACTCTTTCTTCAGGAGCAGAATGCCTTGGCCGCCGTGCTGTACAACCACCTGCTGGAAGTCAACAAGCCGTCGGAAGAGGCAATCAAGGCGTGGTACGAGTCGCACAAAGGCGAATACGAGAATGCCAAGGCGCGGCACATCCTGGTCCGATTCCAGGGATCTCAGGTCCCCCTCAGGAAAGACCAGAAGGACTTGACTGACGCGGAAGCTCTTGAAAAGACGAAACAACTGCGCGAGAGGCTGGTGAAGGGGGAGGACTTTGCTACACTTGCCAAGGCCGAATCCGACGACGTTGGATCGGGCGCGCAGGGTGGCGATCTCGGCTCGTTCGCCCGCGGGAGGATGGTGCCCGTCTTCGAGCAGGCGGCTTTCACTCTGCCAATCAACGAGATCAGCCAGCCGGTGAAGAGCCAGTTCGGCTATCACCTGATTCAGGTGCAGGAACGAACGGCTCAGCCCTATGAAGGGGTAAAGGCGGAAATCGAAAAGCGCCTCCGCACGGAGGGCGCCCGCAAAGCGATGGAAAGCGTCCGGGCCAATGCAAAGCCGGCTCTCGACACGGCGTACTTTG
This sequence comes from Bryobacteraceae bacterium, assembly GCA_013388415.1. Taxonomy (GTDB): domain Bacteria; phylum Acidobacteriota; class Terriglobia; order Bryobacterales; family Bryobacteraceae; genus JACADU01. The sequence continues at coordinate 1,375 of JACADU010000291.1, read as the reverse complement.
GCCCCGCGCCCGGCGCAACTCCCGCCATTCCGCAAGCGGCTGCGGCTGCGGCCAAATAGACAGGCGCTTTTCCCTCCATGCCCTCAGGTCAAGACCTGATTCGAACACAGCGATATTCAGGTCAAGATCGGAGTGATGGCTACCGCAACTAAGGAGCGCAGGGGGAGAAGAAGAGGGAAAACCACGCTCCCGCTCACCTGCAAACTGCTCGGCCGAGACGCCCATTCGAGAAACGCCCAGTGGGAAGCGGCCATCTGGGACTCAAGCCAGGAGGGGCTCGGCGTCGAATCGGAGACCCCCTTGGCGCCGGGAACTTTCTGCCACCTGGAATTGAGCCCGCCCGCGATTGCCTTCGGAATCCGGCCCGACCCTTGGGTCAGGGTCCGGTGGTGCGAGCCCATCGGTTTCGGGCGGTACCGGATCGGGCTCGAGTACGCGGTCTCGAACGGGGAGGACTACGACGCCGCGGCCGGCCGGTTCGCAGCCGATGAGGACCTCTACGAAGTCCTGCAACTGAACCCCAAAGCCGAGCCCGATACGATCCACCGGGTCTACCGGCTTCTGGCTCAGCGGTTCCATCCCGACAACAGCGACACGGGCGACGAGGAGGAATTCAAGCGGATCACCAAAGCGTACGAAGTGCTCGGCGATCCTGCGCGGCGGGCGAGCTACGACGCGCAGTTCAGTTCCGCGCGGTCGCGGCGCTGGAAGATCTTCCACTCGCCTGAAGCCGCCAAGGGGTTGCCTTCGGAGAAGCCGAAGCGGTTCGCGGTCCTCCACGCGCTCTACCTAAAGCGAGTCTGCGACCCCTACGCCCCCACGATGAGCGTCCTCGAGTTGGAGGACCTGCTGGCGGTTCCCAGGGAGCATCTGGAGTTCACGATCTGGTATCTGAAGGAGCGCGGCTTCATTCAGAGGTCGGACAACAACCGCCTCCAGATCACAGTCGCCGGAATCGACCACGCCGAATCGCTCGCCGCCGAGGACCGCTCGTTGCCGCCCGAGCTGCGGCTGCTGCCTGCCGCGCCCGTGGCGGACTGAAGTTCTCAGGGCTTGAGCACGGGGCGGACCCGCATGCCCGCGGCGAGCGCGGCATCGGAGGGCAGGGCGACGGCGTCTCCGTCTTTCAAACCGCTTCTGACCTCGGCCAGGGTGGCGCTTGAAACGCCGAGTTCGACCGGCTTCCACTCGATCCTGTCGCCGGCCAGGAGATAGACTCCGAAGCGCCCTGCCTCGCGCCGCAGGGCCGCCTTAGGAATCGTCAAGGCGTTTTCGACGGCTTCGGACCGGATGGCGGCGTTGATGTTCGCGCCGGGCGGAAGATCGTGGTTCGGGTTTTCGGCGACGGTGATCACTTCGCCGACCTGCCGGGTTC
>JACADU010000004.1 GCA_013388415.1 Bryobacteraceae bacterium | reverse complement strand
TGGAAGACCGTTCCTCGCAGATCCACCGGACCCGCCAGCGCCGCCATCGCCGCATCCCAGTTCTCGAAACTTGCCCGCTGCAACTCAGCCTCCGGAAACTCGGCTCGCAGCCGCGCCAGCGACTCCGCCTCAGAGCGGCTGAATTCCGCGAAACAAACCCCGCGCTCCGTCCAGGCGATGGCCGCGCGGCCGGCCGGTGAATCGGCGAACGCGTAGTTCACCCTGACGCCGCGCCCTCCCCGCAGGTACTCTCCCGGCCCCATTCCAAGCCCGTTCAGGGACTGCTCATGCAGCCGGCTCGTCGAGCCGTATCCAGCCTCGTGCATCGCTTCCGTGACCGTTGAGCTCTTCCGCAAGGCCTGTTTCAGACGCTTCAGCCTGACGTTGCGCGTGTACTGCGCCGGCGAGAAGCCTGTCGCCGACTTGAACCTCTTCTGGAAATGCGCCGGGCTCCAGCCCGCCTCCGCCGCCCACTCGTCGAGATTCTTCACTTCACCAGCCTCGATGCGCTGCCGGATGCCCGCGACCTTCGCGGCTGCCTCTGATTCCGCCTTCTCCGGGTGGCACCTCCGGCACGGACGGTAGCCCAGCGCCTCCGCCTCCGTGGCCGTCGCGAAAAACCGGACGTTCTCGCGGTTCGGCGTCCGGCTCGAGCAACCAGGCCGGCAGAACACGCCGGTCGTCAGAACTCCGTAGTAGAAATGCCCCGCGTAGGACGAATCGCGAGTCTCGATGGCCCGCCAGCAAGCCGCTTCGTTCATGAGCTGATGGTAACTTCGCCCGCGGCGCCCGCGCACTCCGAATCCTGCGCTGTAATTCGAAATTGACAGTGAACGCGGCATCCCCGTGACGGCGGTCACAGACGCCGCGCCCAACCCTTGGAATACTGAGTGCAGCATGAGCCACGCACCGCTTTCAGAAGTCCGCCCCGGCAGTGTGGGCGACTGGGCTTCCAGGAACTTCCGCGCCGTCCTCGTCATTGAGAAGTACGGCATCGACTTCCACGACGAAGCCAGCCTCAGCCTCGAAGAAGCCTGTTCCCGGCGCGGGCTCGACCCGGCGCCGGTGCTCGCCGAACTCGAGGCCGCGGCCAGGCCGCGCTCGCAGCCCGGCGGCGGCTTCGAGCAGGCCAGCCTCCGCGAGCTGATCGCCCACATTCTCTCCTGGCATCATGAGTACCTGAAGCTCGAACTCCCCCGCCTGCGAGCGAGGCTCGACAGAATGGCGTCCCGTCACGGCGAACGCGACGGCCATCTGCTGGAGCGGCTCCACGCCGCCTTCTGCGAACTCCAGGCCGACATCGACGAACATCTGCACAAGGAAGAGATGATCCTCTTCCCCTTCATCGAAAAGTACGAATCCGCCGCCGGGCGCGGCTTGCCGGTCCCGCCGCCCCCCTTCGGAACCGTGTCCAATCCGATCCGCGTCATGGAGGCCGAGCACTCCAGGGTCCACGAGCTGCTTGCCCGGATGAGGGAGATCACCCGCGGCTACGTCCCCGGCTCCTATGCCTGCGCCAACTACATCGCCGTCTTCCACTCGCTCGAAGAACTCGAGGCCGACCTGAAAGAGCACATCCGCGTCGAGAACGACATCCTGCACAGGCGCGCCGAGGCGTTTGAGCGGCGGCTATTCGGCTAACCGTTCCAGGTGTCTGCCCCGTAGATATCGTCGTAGTCCGGCGCCTGGAGCGGGGTAAAACCAAGCCGCTCGAGAAAATAGAGCTTCCCCGAGCCCCTTTCCGCCGGTAGGTGGACGTACCAGGCGTCCTTGCGCCGGGAAGGAAACCTGCTGAAGTACTTTGCCCGTTCAATGAGCAGCCACCGAAGAAACGTCTCGTTTTCTTCAAGGGCGAGGCCAAACACGAGCAGAGGCTTGTGGAAAACGATGTCGAGCCATGTGGCGGAACCAGCCCACTGAGAAGACGGGCCCTCCGCGAACAGCGGCCGGCCGCCGCTCTTCTGGATCAGCCCTCGCGCCCGGGCCACGGCGCCCATGTAATGGGTCAGCCCCAGCCGGATACTGCGCCGGTAGTGCTGCATTCCGTTGATGTGCCAGATCCCGAAGCCGCTTGTCGGACTGTCCACGGCCTCTTTGGCGTAGTAGCTGCTCCAGGGATAGTAGTCGGTGAATCGCGTATTGGGGAGATGATGGAGGGAACAGCCGCCTGCCTGGCCGAGCGTGGATTCGAAATTCGTGGTGAGGATCGGCGCGCGCGCTTTTTGCGCCCATTCGACGATGCGGCGGTGGTGCTCGACCGGCTTCCAGCCCGCCATGCGTGCGCAGAACTCGCTTTGCAGGCCCTCTGAAGAGGGAACGCTTCCTCGGGCCAGGTCAAGCAGATCGTAAAACTCGGGCAGAGAGATTCCCTCGCGAATCCCGGCGTGACGCCGGCCGAGGTATTTGTCTCCCATGCTGCGCAGCAGGCTGTCCCAGGAGTTCCCGGAATGCGGCGCCCCGTATCGGTTGACCCCGTTGCCGATCACAAGTGCAACGGCGGGCCGGTTCCTCTGGAGGACGGAGCGGAGCCGCATGATCGTCCTTTCATCGCGCCCCGATTCCACCGCTCAGGTCGCGCAGCAGGCTCAGCACGCCCGGCACCAGCACAATCACAAACAGCGCCGGCAGGATGAACAGCACAATCGGAAACAGCATCTTGATCCCGGCTTTCCCCACTGCCGCTTCCGCCCGCAGCCTTCGTCTCGTGCGCAACGCATCGGCGTACACTTTCAACGCGTGCGAGAGGCTCGTGCCGAAACGCTCGCTTTGGATGATCATCGCCGACAGGCTCTTGATGTCCTCCAGCCCTGTCCGCCGGACCATCTGGGCGAACGCCTTCTGCCGCTCCTGCCCGGCTTTCACCTGCATGACAACCGTGTAGAACTCGTTGGCCAGTTCCGGGTAGATGAATTGCATCTCCTCCGCCACCCGCGTCATCGCCTGGTCCAGCGCCAGTCCGGTTCCCAGCACAATGCCCAGCATGTCCACCGTGTCCGGCAGCGCATCCTGTAGCTTCGCCCGGTAGCGCTTCACCAGCCGGTGCAGAATCTGATTCGGCAGCAGCCATCCAAGCAGGAACGCCGCCACAAGGCCTCCGAATTTCTGCGAGAAGGGATTGCCTCGTTGCAGATACGCCATGCCGCCGATCATCAGAGCCATGAACGCGGCGTGGCCGAGCACGAAGGAAGCCAGCGCCTGGCGGTTCCGGATGCCCGCCTGCGCGAGTTCCTTTTCGGAATCGTTCAGGTAGTCGTCCATGCCCGGAATGTGGCTGATGACGAACAGAAACCTGTCGAGAAAGCCCCGCCCGCGGCGCCGCCGGCGGAACTGAACCGCCGCCGACGCCGCTTGAGTCTGAAGTTCCGCGAGCCGGTCTTCCAGCGGATTCTCCTCCACCTGCCAGAGTTGAATCCCCGCCCACGCCAGAGCGGCGGTCGTGGCGAATGCGAAGACGAAAAAGAGGATCGCTGTGAGCATTTCGGCCTCTAGAACTTCGGATTCGAGATCTTCCGGATAATGAGGATCCCGATGATCTCGCTCACGATCGCATACGTCAGGAATTTCGTGCCCGTCTCGTCGGTGAACAACAGCCGGATGTACTCCGGCTTGATGACCCAAAAGCCCAGCCCGACGACGACTGGCAGCGCGCAAAGCAGACCCGCGGAGAACCGCTGCTGCGTCGTGGCGGCTTTGAGCTTCGCCGCCAGGTTCAGGCGCTCGCGGATCAGAATCGAAAGATTCTCCAGCACCGCCACCATGTTGGCCCCCGTCTGCCGTTGCAGGATCAGTCCCGTGATGAAGAATTTGAGGTCGATCAGCGGAACGCGCCGCCCGAGATTGTGCAGCGCCGCCTCGAGTTGGGAGCCTAGCGCCAGCTCCTCGACAACCCTGCGGAACTCCATCTTCACCGGCTCCAGCGTCTCGCTGCCCAGCGTTTCGAGGCCCGCCTGAATGTTGTGGCCGGCGCGCATCGAACGGTTGAAAAGGTCGATCGCGTCGGGCAGGTTCTCCTCGAACTTCATCAGCCGCCGGGCCCGGACCCTCATGATGTAGACGATCGGCAGGCTTCCGAATGCGGCGGCGATCAGAAGCCTCAGGAAGAAAATGCCC
>JACADU010000313.1 GCA_013388415.1 Bryobacteraceae bacterium | reverse complement strand
GCCCACTCCCGGCGGACCTGCGGCTTCAGCCATGTGTGCAGGCAGACGGCGCCGCCAAGGGCGAAGGCTCCGTACAGCGGCAGCAGATGGCGCGTGCCGATGTTGATGTTGCTCGCGAAGCCCGTCAGGAGCATCGACGCCGCGATGGCCAGCGCGGCCACCGCGCCTTCGTTCCTTTTCTTCCAGAGCATCCACCACCCGGCCAGCGCGGCCAGCAGCAGAGGCAGCGGCGTCTTCACGGCGAAAGCAACGGGATAAAACGCCAGAAAGCCGATCCGGTTGCGGTCCCCGAGGAGATAGGAAGGATGGCCTTGCGCGTTGTGCTCCTGCGCCTGCCTGATTCCGGCGAAGATCTCCGGCGCCGGCGACGAGAACCCGCCGGGAGCCGGCCCGAATGAGAAGCGGTAGACGCCCCAGACGGTCAAGGCGCCCGCCGCCAATGCCAGCGCGATCGAGGCGAAGCTGCCTGAAGTCAGCAGCGGACGGATGGCCTTGCGCCGCAGCAGCAGCCAGGCAGCCAGAAACAGAGGCAGAAAGAACAACGCGGAGAATTTCGACGTGAGCAGCAGCCCGCTGGAGACGCCCAAAAGGGCTGCGCGCTGGAGGACCGGCTTCTTCGACCACCAGATGAACGCGGCGGCGGCAAGAAGAAATGTGGCCGCCAGCGCCATGTCGGTCGTCGCCAGTCCGGCGTGGCCCAGGATGCCCGGCGTGGCCGAAAACAGCAGCACGGCGAGCGCCCCAACCGGGCGGCCATGCTCGAGCGACGCCAGCCAGAACAGCGCTCCGCAGGCCAGCCAGAAAAAGATCAGCGTCCCGGCGCGCGCCTGGGTCAGGCGCTCCTGATAGTTGCCGCCGGCCGTAAGGATCGCCGCGCCCTCCTGATAGATGACATTCCGGCCAGTGCTGCGCGCGCCGTCCAGATACGGCCCGATCGCGTTGAAAATCCTCGCGAGCGGCGGATGCTGCGGCTCCAGCGTGTACTGCCCTTTCGAGAGCCACTCCATGCCGCAGGCGATGTGCGCCGGCTCGTCGATCGTGTGATTGTAGACCGGGTACACGGACACGATCCGGACGGTGGCGATCAAAACAAACGCAGCCGCCAGCTTCAGCGAGTGGTTCCCCAGTATCGCAAGCAGCCGTTGCGCCAACTTCCCCATGAACACACGAGTTTAGCATTCGAGTCCGCTGGAACCAGCCGCCGTGGCGGTCAAACAGGCAGTTGCCATGCCGGAATCGGCCGAGGTACCCTCAACTTTCCGACAAGTGGACTGAATCCCCTATGAATTCGGCCCAAATCCTCGCGTTTCTCAGCCGGCGGGCTCTTCTTATTTCCACACTCCTGGTCTTGATCGCGACGCTGCGGATTGCGGCCACCTACTCCGTTTTCAGCCACACTTCCGATGAGCCTGCTCACATCGCCTGCGGCATGGAATGGCTGTCGAAGGGAACGTACCGCTACGAGGCTCAGCACCCGCCCTTGACGCGCGTGATGGCCGCAATCGGGCCATTCTTGGACGGCGCCAGAACCACCGGCCACGAGGATTTCATGGCTGAGGGGCTCATCCTGTTGAGGGGACAATCGCCCGATTCCTATGAGCGCAGGCTGGCGTTGGCGAGAATGGGAATCCTCCCGCTGTTTTGGATCGCTTGCCTGGCCGTCTTCCTCCTCGGCAAAAGGGCCCTCGGCCATTCAGGGGCCGTTCTTGCTGTCCTTGTATTCACCATGCTGCCGGTGGTTCTGGCGCACGCCGGCTTGGCGACAACCGACATGGGAGCGGCAGCGTTCTTCTCATTGAGCCTCTACTCTCTCTACGCGCTCATCGACGAGCCGGGGATCAAACGCGGCTTGCTGTCTGGCGCTGCCCTCGCCGGGATGGTGCTTAGCAAGTTCTCGACGCTCGCGTTTCTCTCCGCGGCGCTGTTGTTTTGCGCGGTCCAGTATTGGCGGACCGAGAAGCCCTCCGGCGCTTCCCTGAAGGCATGCGCCCGCCGCCTGGCGGCGCCCGCGCTCTTGAGCCTTCTCATCACGGTCCTGCTCGTCTGGGCGGCGTACCGGTTTTCGTTCGGACCGGCTCCATACGTTCCCTTTCCGGCGCCGTTTCCCGAGTTGGCCGCCGGTTTGAAACAGGTTGCCGAGCACAACGCGAAGGGACACCTCTCCTACTTCCTGGGTGAAACCAGCATGTCCGGCTCATGGCTGTTCTTCCCTGTGGTTCTGCTGGTCAAGACCCCGCTTGCGGTTCTGGCGCTGGCCGCGGTGTCGCTCTTCATGGCGCGCCCGAAAGCGGCTGGCGCCCCCGCCCGGTTCGTTTGGACGGTGATCGCCGCGGTCCTCGCTGTCGCCATGACCGCCAACATCAACATTGGCCTGAGACACATTCTTCCCTTGATGCCGTTTCTTGCGGTCGCCGCCGCTTCCGGGCTGTTGGTCCTGTTTGAGAAGGCGGGGAGGTCTCGATGGCCGCAAGACGCCGCATTGGCCTTGATTGTCTTGCTGGCGGGCTCTTCCATCATGGCGCATCCGGACTACCTGCCGTATTTCAACCT
>JACADU010000332.1 GCA_013388415.1 Bryobacteraceae bacterium | reverse complement strand
TGCGCCCCTCCAATCCGGATCGCCTCCAGCAACGCTCTCGCGTACCGGCCGGGCCGTCTGAAGATGAGTTTCAAATGAGCGGCCGCGGCGCCCGGCGCTCCGGCGTCCCGCACGTAGAATGTCTTTTTCAGTTCCTCGCGTTCGAGCGCGGACATCTCTTCTGGGCCGCGATCGGGCCGCCCGATGGAAAGCACTTCGATATCGAACCCCTCCCCGCGTAGCGCCTCAATCTCCCGCACGACGAAGGCTTGCGACGTGATCGGATGGTTGCTGACCAAATAGGCCAAACGGAGTCGATCATTGCCCGCTTTGGGTGGAAGCATCTCTTCTTGAGATAATCGCAGCTTGGCCACGTCATTGGCGCCACTCCGGATCTTTCTTCTCGATCTGCTCCCGACCGTGCCCTATTACGCCGCGGCCCTCGCCCTGGCGCTGAAGCAGGCAGGCGCGAGCGTGACCTTCGGCCTGACCACGTATTGGCTCGACAAAGACCACTTCCGCGCCCGCGGGCTCGAGCCAGCGCCATGTCTCGTCGACATCGCCGCCCTTCTTCCCGCTCGCCCGGCATGGCTCAGGCGCCTGCTCAAGCTCGCCGAGGCGCTCGCCAATCTCCTCATCCTCGCTGTTTGCTGGACCTTTCGTCCCCAAGAAATCGTGCACGTCCAGTTTCTTTCTCTGTGGCTCCGCGGAATGCCATTTGAGCTCTGGCTGCTCACTTGGGCGCGCCGCCGGGGGTCAAGACTGGTTTACACGGTCCACGACCTCCTGCCTCACGACACAGGCCGCCGGCACTTCACTCGCTACGCCCGCCTATACAGCCACTTCGACGCCCTCATCTGCCATAGCGAGAGCGTACGGTCCAGGTTGCATGAGGAATTCTCTATTCCGCTAGAAAGAATCTGGGTCCTTCCACACGGGCCGTTGTTTCGCGGCTCCGAAATTGCGGATTCGTCACTCGCCTTGACGCGTCTTGGCTACGCGCCAGGGACGGAGCTCGTGCTCTGGCAGGGCATCATCCACCCCTATAAGGGCGTCCTCTTTCTGCTTGATGCCTGGGTTCAAGTCGCCGCTCAGCGCCCCCATGCCCGGCTGCTCATCGCCGGCATCCCCGCCGCCGCCGCCCCGGATCATGCCGTCGAAATCACAAACCGCATCGCGCAGCTTGGATTGGCGGAAAGCGTCCGCAGCGATTATCGCTATCTTCCCGAGGAGGAGCTCCAGGCCTGCTACGCCGCCGCCGCCGTCGTCGTTTATCCATACCGGGAAATCTCCACCAGCGGCGCCCTGATGACCGGCCTGGGCCAGGGCAAGGCGGTTATCGCCACCCGCCTGCCCGCATTCGATGAAATCCTGACCAATGGCGAAAATGCTCTGCTCGTCGACTTTGGCGACGCCGATGCGCTTGCGGCTGCGATCCTGCGCCTGCTTGACGACGCCGCTCTGCGCCACCGTCTCGAGCAAGCTGCCCGTGCGGAGGCGGACCGGCGTGGATGGGAGAACATCGCTCTCAGAACGCTCGATCACTATCGTTCACTTAAAGGCGCGCCATCATGAGCCGCGCTCTTCATGTCTTCTACCTCATCGACCAGCTCATGGCGCAGGGCGGGACTGAGTCCAATCTCGTGCGCCTGCTCGCCCGCCTGCCGCGCGACCGCTACTCCGCCACGGTCGTCACCTACGAGTTCAACCCCTCGTTGCCGTTGCTTCGCGAGATTTCCTGGCCTGTCGAGGTCCTTCCCCTTCGCCAGATTTACACCCCCAGCGCAGTGAGTCTCGGGTTCCGTCTTGCGCGTATGCTTCGTGAGCGCGAAGCCGGGCTCGTCCATTGCTTCTTCGAGTCTTCCGACCTCTGGGGCGCCCCGGTCGCCCGTCTTTGCGGGCTCCCGGTTGTCAGCAGCCGCCGCGACATGGGCATCCACCGCCGCCGCATCCACAACCTGCTCTACCGCCTGGTCTCGCCGCTGTTCAGCGAAGTCTACGCGGTCAGCGAGGAGGTCAGGCAGTGGCTCATCCGGCAGGACCGTCTCCCTCCGGATCGCGTTCTCACGATCCCGAATGGCATCGACGTCGCCTCCTTCCGGCCCTCCGAGTCTCCAGCTTCACTGCGAAACAGGACCGGCCTTCCCCCTGACGCCCCGCTGATCGTCTCCGTTGCGAATCTCCGCCGCGTTAAGGGTCAGGACGTCCTGCTTCAGGCTGCGGTGTTATTGAAGGAAACGCAGCCGCCGCCGCACTTTGTGCTCGCGGGCGAGCCGCTCGAGGTGGAGTTTGTAGCCCAACTCCGGCGGCTCGCCGCTCACCCTAAGCTCACGGGCCGCGTTCACTTCATGGGCCCCGTCAAAGACGTCGCGAGTTTGCTCGCCGCGGCCCGCATCTTTGCCCTCCCCTCTCGCAGTGAGGGTATGTCGACCGCGCTGCTCGAAGCCATGGCCGCCGGGCTGCCGGCGGTGGCCACCGCCGCCGGCGGCAATCCGGAAGTTGTCCAGGATGGCGAAACCGGGTGGCTTGTCCCGCCGGAGGACCCGAAGGCCATGGCTGCGCGCCTTGATGGCCTTCTCGCGGAACCGGAACGCGCCGCCGCCATGGGCCAACGCGCCCGGGCCCTCGTGCAGGAGCGGTTCTCTTTTGATAGAACTCTGTCCCTGCTCCTCGAATCGTATGACCGCGTGGTCAAGGCGCGCCGCTAACGCGCCACTACCCGCCACGGCTCGGCGGTGGCCACCGTCGAGCCGCCGCCGGACATGCGCCTGATCCTGAGCCAATAGGCCTCTCCCTTGTTCAGTGCGCCTGTAGCCACGGTGCAGCCTGACTCGCAAACGGCCGGCGCGCCCGGAGTCCAGGAAATCCCGTCGAGACTGTGGTCGATGGCTGCTTGAGGCTGCTCCGCACCCCCCGCCGAGATCGTTGCCTTGACGACAGCCGTGCCGCTCTGCGGAGGCAGGGTCGCCGACGATCCGGTGAAGACGTCGTAACCGCAGGTGATCCGGTGATAGTAGGTTGTGCCCGGCGCCAGCGGCGTTGAGGCGCCGAAAACGGCCTCTCTCCACCGCCGGCCGGGTCCGCTCTCGATGGTCTCCACGATCGAGCTGAAATCGGGTGAATCGTCGAGCGCCACCGTGCAGTGGTCCGTGGCTGCGGGAGCGCGGAACCGCACGATTTGCCGTGTTGCTCCAGCCTCTACGGCGTTCGTTCCGGCATAGTAGCCGCGATCGGCAATCGTGCCGGGGCTCGATGCCGTAGCGCGGAACGTTGCCTGGTCTAGATTCGGCGCGCCGTGGTGGCTGTCCGGCTCATAGCTGCTCAAAAGGTTGCCAGTCTGGACTACGCAATCGTTGTTGTAGTCCAGCGCATAGAGTTGCCCTCTCGCCGAATAGAATTGGTTCCTGCCGCTCGACCGGATCGCAGTCTTGCCAATGCAGAAGCCGTATCCGGTTGCGGCGTTCAGATTGGCGAAGATCGAGTCGTAGACGTTGACCTTGTGCGCCTGTCCGCTGCCTGTGAGCCACACGCTTGGCAGCCCGCCTGGCCTTTGAATCGAAGCGAACCGGATATCGCCGGAGAGCCCTTTCGGAGCCGGCGCCATGCGGACTGAACTGGACGGCGACGGCTCGAACACGCCCGAGCAACTGGTGCCTTCCCCATTGTCACCCATGATCCTGAACACGTCTTTCGATACTGCGTCCTTGATGAGCCATGTCCCGTTGGCTCCCGTGCACCCCAGGACGTTGGCGATGGCCACACGGTGCCCGGGGATCGGCACCTGTCCTCCGTAGGGGCTGTAATATGCCGTGATCTTGATGAATCCGTTCTCATCCACCGCGCCGCTCACGATCCGGGCGGTGTATTCCGCGCCAAGAAACGATGGCCCGTCCGACCGCACATTGCGCCACTTTGAGTAGCCCCAGACGCCCAATCCCTTGGCGCCGCATCCGAACGAACTTACGTCAGACAATGTGACGTAGTTCGATTTGATGTCAAGGCAATCATTCGAGGCTCGAGTGCTCCAGACGTCGACTCGATCCAGAACAATCCTGGAGCCAGCCTCGAGCCCGACATGGTCGGCAGCCGCGCCGTACCGCCGGAACACCGAATCCTGAATCAATAAACCGTCGCATCCAACGTAGTCTCCGTTGTTCACTCCTGACATCACCGAACAATCGAAGAGTGTCGTCCCGAAGATCTCCCAGCGGTCCGTGTTCCAGATCAACCGGAATCCGTGCCCGTTCCCCGCGAAGTAATTGTTGACCGGATCGGTGTTCGCTGTGGTCCGGATGGGCTGCGGTCCGCGCCCGTCGCCGATGTCAAGCGTGCAGGCGCCGGTGTTCGGCGTCGTTGTCTGAAGCAGCAGGTAGGTCGTTCCTGGCGGGCACGTGCCCGAGTAGTCATCGTCGTCTCCGGTATCGGTGATTGTGCACTGAATGCGCCTGCCAACCTCCCAGTAGCTGCCCAGGATCCTGTACCCCGTGCCGTCGCCTGCCGGATTGACAATGACGCTTCCCCCGTCAAGTTCCGTCCTGATAGCGCGAAACTGGATCCCCGGGTGGCGGCCCTGGATCGTTGCGAGATAGGAGGAATAGTGCCAGTTCTCGAATTTCAGACCGGAGAAATGGTAGTGCGACCCGTAATTGTTCGTTGGCACCATGAGCAGGAATCTCTTTCCCGGAGTGTTGCCGCCATCGATGATGGCGGCCTCACCCTGGAAGGC
>JACADU010000441.1 GCA_013388415.1 Bryobacteraceae bacterium | reverse complement strand
CGTTTCTTCGCCGCTTTCGAGCACGGGCAAAAGTTGAGCGTGCGCGTTGAAGCGCAGAAACCATTTCCAGGAAAGCCCAAAGAAGTTCAAACGGTCGATCAGCCTCTCACCTCTTAGGTTACTTCAAAGTGGGAGACTCTTCGCGGCGGCTTCGGGACCTGCGCACACTTCAACCCTCATTGGAGCGCGCCTTCTCGTCCCAGACGAGGGTCAAGCTGCCAGGCGAGGGCGGCGGGTGTGGGTGTCAAGAAGCCAACGAAGCTGCGAAGGTTCAAACGGCGCTGCGCAGTAATCCGCAGCTCCTGCCTCAAGCGCATCCAGCCACCCGTCAACCTCGGGAAGGCGGCTCACCACTACGACCGGGAGCTTCGCGAACGTACGGAATGCTCTTGTCAGGACTTCACGGTCGGGCGAACAGAACACGATTTGTGCCTGAGACCCGGCGGGTCTTTTTTGCACCCTGACAGCCTGCCAGTGGCATGCGGCCAGTGCGGAAGCCAAAGGCGCGGCCAGAGATTCGTCGAGTTCGAATAACAGCGCCTGGTGTGGTTGCGAAACCGGAACAGCGATCTTCGATTCGGCCATTCTCACCTTTCTGTTCTTGCGACTGAAGGTTCGGACGTGGACCGTTCGTGCTCAGTTGTTGTTCAGCAGGGACAGAACCAGAGGGCGTAGACAGGAACGCCCGCTATTCTTTCAAAGTAAACCTGGAAGGCTGCCAAGTCCAATCAATTTTTCTAATCCGGCGGATGAAAATCGCGTGGCGGGCAGGAAACCGCCGCGCCTCAGTCGACTCCGAGCTTGTGCTGCATTTCTTCCAGGGTGACCCCCTTGGTTTCGGGGTAACTGAATAGCACGACGAAGAACTGGAGCGCCATCATCGCGGAGAAAAACAGGAACGGATAGCCGCCGGATTTCTCCGCCATCAGAGGAAACGTCCCGGACACGATCGCGTTCATGAACCAATGCGTGAAGCTGCCCAGACTCTGCCCTTTCGCGCGCACCCGGTTCGGGAACACCTCGCTGATAAACACCCAGATCACTGCGCCTTGCGAGAAGGCGAAGAAACCGGTGAATCCCGCCAGAAGCCATACCAGTTTCTCCTGATTCTGCCCGCTCAGGAAGATCGCAGCGATGCCGCCCAGGCAGAGAGATGTGCCGACGCTGCCAACCAACAGTAATGTCTTTCTGCCGGCGCGGTCGATCATCGACATCGCAAGGATCGTGAAAACGAGATTTGTCGTTCCGACGATCACCGCTTGCAGGTCGCCGCTCACCTTGTCGAATCCGGCCTTGGCGAAAATATCGTTCAGATAGTAAAGGACTGCATTAATTCCTGAAAGCTGGTTGAAGATCGATACCGAAATCGCCAGGAATAGCGGGATGCTGTAACGTCGTTGAAACAACGCTTCGCCTGTGGCGTCTTCGGCGTGCAGGCTGGCTTTGATTTCAGCCAGTTCGGCTGCCGGATCGGGTTCTCCCACCGCCGTCAGCGTCGCCAGCGCCTCCCCATCTCGCCCTTTGCTGGCCAGCCAACGGGGGCTTCGTGGAATCGTGTTCAGCATGATCCAGAACAGCACCGCGGGAACTGCCTGCACGCCGAGCTTCCAGCGCCACTCGTTCTCGCCGAGCCCGAACGTTCCGATGACATAGTTCGAAAGGTATGCCAGCAGAATCCCCAGCACGATGTTGAACTGGAAGAAGCCGACCAGCCGCCCCCGCAGACGCGCCGGCGCGATTTCGCTGATGTACATCGGGCCGAGCACCGAGCTGCCTCCGACCGCCAACCCGCCGACAAACCGGAAAAAGACCAGCGAGTTCCAGTTCCAGGCCAAGCCGCATCCCACCGCGCAGGCGAAATAGAGCAACGCCATCCACTTCAGGCTGTCCCGCCGGCCATAACGGTCGCCGGGCCATCCGGCCAGCATCGAACCAAGGATCGTCCCCAGCAGCGCGCTCGCCACCGTCACCCCCAGCGCCTCTGGCGAAAGCTGGAAGATGCGCGTCAATGCCCCCGTCGCGCCCGCGATAACGGCGGTGTCGAATCCGAAAAGCAGGCCGCCGAGCGCTGCGACAACCGTGCTCCTGGCCAAAGTCCCCTGAAGTTTCATCAGCGTAGACTCTATAACTTGGCGGGAGCGGTTGTCCAATCCCAGCTCACAGTTCCGGACGCGCTAAACTGAAGGTTCCCCCTCTTTCACAACCTGTATGGCAACTATTCAGCGCCGTAAAACTGTCAGCGTCGATGTCGGCGGAGTCATGGTTGGCTCCTGCCACCCGGTCGTCGTGCAGTCCATGACCAACACCGACACCGCTGACACCACCTCGACGGTCAACCAGGTGATTGCCCTCTCGCAGGCAGGATCCGAAATCGTCCGCGTCACCGTCAACACCGAGGAAGCCGCGCGCGCCGTCCCCAAAATCGTGGAGACCCTCAGGTTGTTCGGCGTCCAGGCGCCCATCGTCGGCGACTTCCACTACAACGGCCACATTCTCTTGAAGAAGTACCCGGAGTGCGCTCGCGCCTTGGCCAAATACCGCATCAACCCCGGCAACGTCGACATCGGCAAGAAAACCGACGACAACTTCCGAACAATGATCGAGTGCGCCATCCAATACGGCAAACCGGTCCGGATCGGGGTCAACTGGGGGTCCCTGGACGGCGCTCTACTCGTCCGCATGATGGACGAGAATGCAATATCGCCCAATCCCCTCGACGCCGCCGGGGTCATGAAAGAGGCTATCGTTCGATCGGCCCTCGAGTCCGCCGAAATCGCCGAGCGCTACGGCCTCGGCCATGACCAGATCATCATCAGCGCCAAAGTCTCCAACGTCCAGGACCTTGTGGATGTCTATCGCCGCCTCGCGGCAGAGTGCGACTACCCCCTCCACCTCGGTCTCACCGAGGCAGGCATGGGTTCCAAGGGCATCGTCGCCACCACGGCAGCCCTCGCCATCCTGCTCCAGGAAGGAATCGGCGACACCATTCGCGCTTCTCTCACGCCCGAACCCAACGGCGACAGAACAGAAGAAGTCATTGTCTGTCAACAGGTTCTACAGTCACTTGGAATCCGCTCTTTCACCCCTCAGGTCGCGGCTTGCCCCGGTTGCGGCCGCACAACTTCCACTTTCTTCCAGGAAATGGCCCAACAGATCGAAAGCTACCTCCGTGACAAAATGCCCGTCTGGAAAGGCCAGTATCGAGGCGTTGAGAATATGAAGGTCGCAGTCATGGGCTGCGTCGTCAATGGTCCGGGAGAATCCAAACACGCCAACATCGGCATCTCCCTCCCGGGAACCTTCGAAGAACCCGTAGCCCCCGTCTACGTCGACGGCAAACTAACAAAAACTTTGCGAGGGGATGGAATTGTGGCAGAGTTTATTGCTATGCTTGATGAGTACGTGGCGCACACCTACGGGGCCGAGCAGGTTCTGAAAGGGTAGCCACTAGAGTTTAAGAGATTTTAATCTCCCCCACAGAGGGCGGACCCACCCGCCACCCACTACCCCCGGGTCCGCCCTCCCGCCT
>JACADU010000331.1 GCA_013388415.1 Bryobacteraceae bacterium | reverse complement strand
TGGGAGGCTACCCGGGGATGATGGGCATGATGGGAGGCTACCCGGGAATGATGGGCAACTACGGTCTTGTCGGCTCCCGTTTTGGCGGTTCCACGCCGACCGGCATCCTGCCTCAAGGCGGTCCCTCCACCCCGGACCAGACCGGGCAATTCCTCGGCGCCGCTGGCGCACAACAGCTGCAACCCACGGTCTATCAGGGGCCACGAGTTGTCCCGAATCCCACAGACAATTCGCTGCTGATCCTCGCCACGCCGGATGAATACGAATCCATCATTCGCCTGCTTCATGAAC
Organism: Bryobacteraceae bacterium; assembly: GCA_013388415.1. Taxonomy (GTDB): domain Bacteria; phylum Acidobacteriota; class Terriglobia; order Bryobacterales; family Bryobacteraceae; genus JACADU01. The sequence continues at coordinate 5,323 of JACADU010000331.1, read as the reverse complement.
TCGACGTCCCCCCGCGCCAGGTCCTGATTGAAGCAAGGATTTACGAAGTCAGGCTGACCGGAGCCTTCTCTTGGGGACTCACGACGTTCCTGCAAAACAAAGGAACCGGATCCGGCGACGGGACAACGCCCACTTACCAAGGGCGCGGCTCGGTGTCCGGCTCGAGCGGCTTGACCTTTTCCGCAGGCATGCTGATCGGCCAAAGCAGGGAGCTGCTGGCACTCCTGAACACCCGTGAAATCGCTCAACAGACGAAAGTCATTTCAAACCCCAGCGTGGTCGCCACCGACTCCATCCCTGCCTCGATCAACGTCGGCGTGGATGTTCCCACGCTGTCGTCGCAGGCGGTGACCGACGCGCAGCAGGGAGGCAGCTCCCTGTTCGCCAACACAATCGCCAACCGGCGCACGGGCGTGACTCTGAACATCACCGCCCGGGTCAATCCTTCTGGCGTTGTGACGCTGATGATCAACCAGGAGGTCAGCGCGCCGCAGGCTCCGGATCCGGGCGGCATCCAATCTCCAAGCTTTTCGAACCGGTCCGTCAACACTCAAGTGACCGTGCAGGACGGAGATTTGGTGGCCATCGGCGGCATCATCAGCGAAACCAGCGGTTCGTCCAGCGCCGGAGTTCCGTTTCTGCACCGGGTCCCCATCCTGGGTTACGCCTTTGGCTCGAAGTCGACCAACAAGGAACGCACCGAACTGCTCATTTTCCTCACGCCGCGCGTGATCTACGACACGAATCAGCTCACCGAGGCTTCGGAAGAGCTGCTGACCAACATGAGGCGGCTTCAGAAACTGATCCGGGAATAGCGCGATGGCCGGGCCCGCAGAAACTCTCTTCGCCGGGCTGGGTTTCCACTACGATAAGCTTTGTCACGCATGCGCGGGTCCTTGTCTCTCCGCTTGATGTTTGTTCATCTTGCCTTGCCGGCGCTCTATGGGCAGACGGACTCGATCCAGGTAGGGTTTGGGGCGCCCAACCAGTTTATTCAGCAACGGTTTGTGGCCGCTTACAGCCGCGAAGGATTCAACTCGCTCGTGAGCCTGCCACCCGTGACCCCCGTTCAGAAGATTGGCGCCGCGGGCTTGATCCAGTTGTTTCAGGATGCGGTGGGGACAGAGGGTGTCCGGCATGCGCTTGTCAAGGCCGACGCCAACGCCGGACTGACCTACGACGAGAACGGGCATGTTTCCGGCGGAGACGTGTACCAGTTGCTCGCGCCTATGTTTGCCGTTGTCGCCTCCGCCAACGGTGGGACCGTGCTGGCTCTGGCCAACTTCAACGTGACAGGCTTTCCCACAACCGACACGGCAATCGGGATGTGCGGGAGCGCAGCGTGCTACTACCAGTCGTTCGACAAGAACTACACGATCTTCGCCATTCAAGGCGGGGTGAGCGGCTCGCTGTCAGGCCAATTGAAGATCAAGGGCGGCTTCAACACGCAATGGGTGGCCGGGGGAGGACTCTCCACGTACGGTTTCCCGACGTCGGACGAGGCCGAAATCACTTCGGCCATCACAGGAACGAAAGCGGATTGGCAACAGTTCTCATCAGGCTACATCTTCCGGTTCAACGGGGGGACAGTCAATGAACGGTACATTGATGTTCCTGGGCCGGTCGCGGTTTTCTATCAGGAACTTGGGGGCCCGGCGGGTCAGTTGGGGCTCCCTCTCGAAGTGGTCCGGACGATGCCTGACGGCAGATTCCGGCAGTCCTTTGAAGGCGGCGCGGTCGAGTACGTTTCAGGCCAGCGCCCTGTCCTTCTGCTGCCTGTGTATCAGGTCTTCATTGAAGGCGCAAGCACATCCGGGACGATCCGCCTGCGCCGCGGCGAAACTGTCGAGCTGCGCGCCCGTTTGATCGACGCGCAAGGCAACGAGCTGACCGGAAGAACAGTGAACTGGACGACATCCAACAGCCGGATTGTTTCGATCGAAGCGGCTGGCGCGCGCGCGACCTTGAAGGCTGTTGGGGCGGGCGTCGCGACTGTCCTGGCGATCAGCGAAGGGCGCCGGAGCACGCCCGTCACGATCTCGGTCGCAAGCCAGTGTTGCGAGCCCGGAGAGGGCGCGCCGACGCCGACGATTTCGCAGGCGATCCAGGAGACGATTCGGCGCAACCGCCTCACCGTCCGGCTCCCAACGGGGGCGCCGGTTCAGCGCATGGGCGCGGGCCACTATCAGGAATTCCAGGACGCCGCGACAGGGGCTCCCTACCTGATCGCCGTGCCCGATCCTGGTTCGACGGGCTTTCTGGTCAAGGGCGAGATCCTTGGGCGGCTGGTCTCTCTGGGGGGGCTGACCGGCCCCTTGGGCTATCCATCGAGCGAGGAAACCGCGGGCGGGCGGCAGATGTTTTCCGGCCGTTACGCGCTTGCCGGGCGGCCCGTCCGGCTCGTGCAGAGCCCGCTGATCGAGAAATGGGCGGCCTTTCTGTACGAGGCGGGGCCATTGGGCTCTCCAACCTCCGACGCCGGCCAGACGACGACCTTCTCAGGCTCCCCAGCCGTCTATCAGTCTTTCACTGGAGGGATGCTTGCCGGCTCGACGGTTGAAGCGCAGCCGTATTCGATCAGGCCGCCCTTCGTGGAACGGTATCTGAGCTTGAATGGCGTCTTGGGCGACCTTGGTCTGCCCACGTCGGAGGAAGTCGTCGCCGACGGGACGCGCCGCCAGACTTTTGAAGGCGGATTGTTGACTCAGCCCGCAGGCGGAGAAATCGCCGTGACTCTGGAGCCGCGCAAGCCCAGGGTGCTGATCACGCCCAATCCGGTGACTGCGGGGTCGACGGTAAGAATCGCGGCAGGCGGGTTTCCTTCCGGAACTCCTCTGGAGATCAGAGCAGGGGCGGACGCCGCGTTCAATGCCGTCGCCGTGAACGGCGCCTTCGCCTGGGAAACGCCCGTTCCTTCGACAGCGGCGGGGGCGGCGGTGCGAGTGGAGGCAGCCGGTCCGGATGGTTTACGGGCCGAAGGTTCTTACCGGATCCGGTCAATCGCCGAGGCCGAGCCGAAGCTGGTGAAACTCTCGGGCGACCTGCAAACCGGGCCGCCGGGCGCTCTCCTTCCGGTGCCCCTGCGGGTGGTCTTGCGGGATGGGCAAGGCGCGCCGCTCTCCGGCGTTGACGTGAGCTTCCAGCCGGCGCCGGGAACGGTGTTGGAGCGAAGCGATTCAAAGACCAACGCCTCCGGGGAGGCGATGGCGTGGATGCGATTGCCCGATGCGGAGGGCGTCGCGCTGGCGACGGCGGCCGCCGCGCGGCAGGTGGTGACCTTCAGGGCTCAGGCGGCCAACACCATCCTGGCGTCGTTTCCGGCGATGACGCAGGACTTCGGACAGTTCCTCGGCAATTCTTCATCGACTCTCCGGGAACAGGGCGCGTTGGTCGCTTCGGCGGCGAACATCATCAGGTTCTACCAGGACCGGGGCCTGCTGCCCGCGCCGAACGGACTGGCCGACCCGCTCACCCTGAGCGTCTTCCTCAAAGATTACTGTCCGTTCCCCTTGGACGGGCGGCCTTTTTGCGACGGCTTTCTGACGCCGGCCGGTGGAGACGCTCCGGCCGCCAACCTCGCGCGAATTCCGGCTTTTGCCGGCAGCGGTTCGATCTTCGAATTCGGCGAACCGAAATTCGAGACCATCCGCGACTGGCTGGCCGAAGGCGGTCCGGTTCTGGTGGCCCTGCGGATGACCGCCGACTCGCAGCCGGCAGGGATGCATTACGTCGTTGCGCGCGGCGTCGCCGCCAATGGTGGACTGCTCGCGTTCGACCCTTCCTCTCACTTTGGACGGGCGAGCGTGAACGATTTCCTCAGCGACTTCACCCTGGGCGGACGAGTTTGGCGGGGCAGCATCGCCTCCGTCGCGCGGCTTCGACTCCGCGCAGCGGGACCGAACTACCACTATGTTTACTCCTCCGCGCCGTTCCAGATCGCTGCGGAGCAGGGCGCCTGCTCCGGCGTGCAATCGTGGCTGGACCGCGTGGCGACGCCCGCCTCGACCGGAATGGCGCAGCCGTGGTGGTTCGCGATCTGTGATGCGCCGGCTGTCAATTACCAGGCCATTGCCGATTCTCCCGGCGCATATTCGATTCATGGCGCCTCCGGCGGCGCACAACCCGGCGCCGCGGCGATCCGCGCGCAAGGGCCTGCGGCGTTCAGAATTCAGACCGATCCAGCCTGGAAGTTGATTCCACAGCGAGTGGAGGTTGAGGGCGGCTCTGCGCCTGTCAATGCCGCGAATCTCCAGCCGCAACTGGCGCCGGGGAGCTTGATGAGCGTGTTCGGTTATGGTTTCCTGGCGCCAGACAAGCAAATCTCCGTAGAAGTCGCCGGCATCCCCCTTCCACCGGTGGATGTGAGTCCGTTCCGCGTGACCGCGTGGCTTCCCCCGGATCTGGCGCCGGGCCGCCATCCGGCGCGAATCCAGACCCCCTTGGGGACAGCCGAGTTCGAAGTGGAAGTCTTGCCGGCGGCGCCGGCGATTTTTCAGGATTCCACGGGCATCGGTCTGGTGACCGATGTGGCGGGCAGGATGATCACGCGGACGGAGCCGGCGCGGCGCGGCGCTGAGATCCTGGTGTACGCGACCGGGCTGGGCGAACTGGATGGGCCGCAGGCTCGCGAACCGGTCAGCGCTGAAATCGACGGCCGGCCGGTGGAAGTGACCTCAGTTGAATGGGTTGTGGAGCAAACCGGCGTCTACCGGGTCCGGGTGGCGATCCCCTCGACGCAAGCCCCCGGTTCCGCTGTGCGCCTGGCCCTGATCCAGCGCGGTGTGCCGTCTCTGCCGGTGCAGATCGCTGTCCAATGAGCCCGAATTCCTACACAAAACACCTCAATCGGATAGAGATATCTCCCCTAGGGGCTATCTGTCGATGGGTGTCAAGCTCATTGAAATGCTTGACCGGCATATACATCCCATGATTAAATGCGAGATGCAGGGAAGACAGCCGCTTCCCGGGTACTGCTTCGTCACAGGGAGCCAGGGGTTCTTTTGGTTTGCTTGACGGGGTGAAACCGGGAATGTTATGAATGATGTGACTGCGTCCGGCTGGAATCGGCATTCATGTCGGTTGGACTCCCGCGGGCACAGAGAAGAGAAATAACGATCTACATGGGGATCTACCAAGGAAGATCGGCGCACTCAGGCAGCCAAGCAGGAGCAGGCTCACCAAGCCTGCCCGGCGCTGTTTTCTGGGGCCTGACGGATAGGATCCCTCAAATCCCTTCTTCCACTGAGGCTCAGGTTCAAGAGACCTTTCATCAATTCAAATCCGCATCTTCACAAGGAGAAGGTAATGGTTAGTTTTCGCAAAG
>JACADU010000330.1 GCA_013388415.1 Bryobacteraceae bacterium | reverse complement strand
GCGCTTTTCTTGTCACCTGCGAATCTCCCATCGATCTGCCTTCCCCGCTCCGCATGGAGTTGCGGACTCCTGCCGGGCGGGTGTTGAGGCGCTCGCTGACCGGCACAAGCTATGCCGGTGTTACGCCTCTGATGATGCTCTCGCCTATTCACCGCCTGCAGGGCGAGTTCAACCAGTTTTGGTTCGTGCCCGACGAGTTCAAAGAGCCGGAGAGGTGGGCCGCGGAGTGCGAAATCCTCGTGTACAGACAGGCCGAAACGCGGCGCGGCATCAGGACGGTGCAGTGGTCAGGACTCGACTGGGAGAAGCGCGTGCAGGTCTCGCCGGCAGTCAACTGAGCGGCAATCGAATGCGGAGTGTCGAGCCGCGGCCGGGGCGGGAGACGACTTTCAGATCTCCGTTGAGGCTGCGGACACGGCGCTTGATGGATTCGGGGCCCATGCGGAGCAACTCCATTTCGTCGAGGGTGAACTCGCCGGCGAAGGGGAATCCGGTGCCGTCGTCTTCGACTTCGAGAGCGAGATGGCCGTTGGCGCGGTCGAGGGAAACGGCGACGCGGGAAGCGGAGGAGTGTTTGCGGACATTGTTGAGGGCCTCGCGGACAATCTGAACGATGTCAAGCGAGGCTTCGAGGTCGTCGTGCATAGCCTCGGGTCCCGCTTTGAAGGTGGCGGTCACGCCGCAGTCTTTCTGAAAGAAGCCGACGGTCTGGCGGAGCGCGGCGGCGAGGCCGGCGCCTTCGACCTCGATGGGACGCATGCTGCGGACGAATGTCCGGACCTCGGCGACCTGACGGGCGAGGACTTCCTGGAGGTTGGCGAGTTCTTCCATGCCCATTTCGAACTTCTTGGCGAACATGCGGCGGACGATTTCGAGGCGCATCTGCACGGAGATGAAGCTTTGAAGGGGGCCGTCGTGGAAGTCGGCGGCGACGCGCTCGCGCTCGGCTTCGCGGGCGCGCTGGGCCTCAATCCTGTAGTGGAGCGCCTGGCGGGAGGCGCTGGACAGGCGCTCGAGGAGGCTTTGCTTCTGAAGCGAGGTGACCATGCCGAACATGCCGAGCAACAGCAGCAGCGGGATGATGCTGCCGCCGGCGGGCGCGGCGACGCTGGAGACGTAAGCCATGGTCAGGACCGTAGTGAGGAGCACATCGCGCCAGTCATGAAGGGTGGCGACCGCCAAATAGAGGTAGAGCGCCGAGATCGCCGGGAGCCAGAATCCGGGAGGCGGGGCAAGGACGACGGACAGGAGGAAGACAACGAGGTCGAGGACAAGATTGACGATGCCGAGGCGGTCGATTCTCTCGGGCCAGCGCCAGAAGACCGACACGGCGCTGTAAATGGTGACGACGCCGAGCAGCGCGGCCAAAGTGCTTGCAGGCACGCCCGGGCTGGCGAAGAGCGCCCAGAGGCAGGCCGCGCCGACCAGCGTCCTCAGGACGCTGAGGTACCGGCGCCAGAGATAAGGGAGAACGATCTGATCGGCAACCAATGAAACCGCCCCTTGCCGGGCTCGGGCTTACTGAACCACGTAGAGGTAGAGGGTGTGGCTGCGGCCCTCACCGTCGTCCTCGATATGCTCTTCTTTGACGGGTTTCCACCCGGCGAACTGAAAATCGTGTGAGACCACCCGGGTGCCCTTTTTCAGTTGTTTTTCAAGCATCGGGCGGATTTTGTCGTTGGAGCTGGGCAACAGGTAGACGGTGAGCAGGTTGGCTGAGGAGAAGTTCTGGGCGGCGATGTCGCCGTTGATGATGCGGGCGCGCTTCTCCAGACCCTGGCTTTTGATCCTGTCCATGGACTGCTTGTAGAGGTCAGGGTCGATTTCGATTCCGGTGGCGTCGGCTTTGAACTTGTCGGCTGCCATGATGACGACGCGGCCATCGCCGCTGCCGAGGTCGAACATTTTTTCGCCGGGTTTCAGTTCGCCGAGTTTCAACATGCGTTCGACGACGGTCTCCGGCGTTGGATAGAAGGGGGCGAGTTTTTCAGCTTCTTTCTTCTCCTGAGCCGGAAGGCTTGCGGAGAGGATGAGAAGGAGAACACCCCATCGGCGGCTGATCATCAACAGACTCCCTTTGCGGTTGCGGCCAGAATCATTCGACGGTATAGAGCCGGACCCGGTTACTGCGCTCGCCGGCGGCCTCGATGGAAAGTTCGAAGGCGCCGGCGGGCAGAGTGCCGGGCAACTGCAATTCAACCAGATAGTATCCGATGTAGCCGGGCGCGAGGGTGGCTCGCACGACGGCGGTTTCGACGCCATCGATCCAGGCCTTGAGTGGAGCAACAACCCGGGGCGCGTCAGAGAGCGGGGCGGCCAGCCCGACCGGCCAGTCGGGGGTGACGCGGCCGAGCCCGCTCATGAGCACTTGGAGACGCATTCCGCCGCGGGCGCCGTTGAGGGCGTCCAACTGGAGCCCTCTGTCGGCGTCGAGAACCATAGGGGCTCCGTCGCCGCCGACGACGATGGCGGGGGAAGCCATTTTGAGGGGGAGGCCGAAGGCGAGGCGGCCGCGGCGGCCGGCGATCTCGATGTCCACGCGCGAGCCGTTGAGAGAGTAAGGCAACTGGATCTGCGATTCGGCGTCCTGGACCGCGAGGACGGCTCCCCGGCGCCCCTGGGCCGTAACAGACTCGGCACGGCTGCCGAGGAGGCTGAGAAGCGCTCCTGGGGCGGCGGCGCGCTCAGCGCCATCGGCGGCGTCGACCAGAACGGGCTGGCGAAGCCGGTGGGGGGCGAGGGCCGCAAACACACCCTCTCCATCGACCGCGGCGAACAGGAGATGGCCGGGGTCATCCAACCTCACGTCGTAGACTTTGGCTTGGGGCCAACCGGCCGGGAGGGCTTGCCAAACCGTGGCAGGGGCCGGGGCTCGCAGGTCGGATGAGGTCCAATAGAGGCCTCTGGCGGTTGCCAGATAGATGGCGCCGGTGGAAAGATGCGCGTCGACGCCGAACATCTTTGTATCGGCGAGATTGGCGGAGATGTCTTCCCACCAGGCGCCGGCGTTGACGGTCCGAAGGAGTTTGGAGTGGGCGGCGTCGGGGGAGACGATGGCGAGCGCGGTGCGGGGGTCGGCGGGGTCGGTCCAGATGAGGTCGACCTGACCGCTGATGGAGCCGGCAGAAAGCCGCCACGTGACACCTCCGTCCTGGCTGGCCCAGAGTCTTCCGTCGTCGGCTCCGGCATAGCGGGTCTCGCCGGCGCCGGAGGCAGCGGACACCCTAACTCCAAGGGCGCCGGAGGCTTGCAGCCTGAGGGCCTGCTCCTGGGCGAGGGTCGTGTCGGCGGATTCGAGCCACCCGGCGGTTTCACCGGGCCGCCACTCGAAGGCAGACAGGCGTCCGGCGACGGAGATGGCGGCCCGAACCCCGTTTCGCCCCCTCGGGGCGGCAAGGATGCGCCGGACGGCCAGATTGGGCAGACCGTCGTTAAGGCCAGCCCAAGTGCGGCCGCCGTCCATTGAAATCCACACGCCGGTTTCGGCTGCAACCGCCACGCGGTCAGGAGACGCAGGGTCTACGGCAAGGTCGAGGACCCCTCCACCGAGCAATGACTGCCCATCGATTTCGGTGAGATTGTTCCAGCGGAGACCGCCGTCGTCGCTGCGCCAGACCTGGGCTCCGCCCCGGTAAACGATTCCAGCCGCGGCGCGAACCAGAGTATTTCTATCGGCTTGCGTGGGGACGGCGGCGCTCGGCTCCCATTTTTCAAAGTCCCGGGTGGCGAAGACGCGTCCTTCGGCCAAGCGGACATGGAGCGAGGTCCCGTCGAACCAGACGCGTTCGGCGGCTCCTCCGGCAGATGAACTCAAGTTCATGTTTACGGAAGTGGAACCGATGCGGCGCCACTCGATGGAGGAAATGGAGGAAGAGGAGATTTGGGCGTGCAGTGCCGCGCCGAACAAGAGCAGCAGGGCGGCGTGGGCGGCTCTTTGGTTCCGGGTTGTGTCCCGCCGACTCATCCTTGTGTCCATTCTACCCCTCTACCTTCGGCCCTTTCCTTCACAAAGTTCAGCTACCTTACTGATTTGACTCAGAAAATTCACCCGGCACGCGTCTTGCTCATGCAATTTCGGTGTTAAAGTAGAACTCAGCGGGTACGTATGCCAGCGCTGAAGGCGAGTTGTCTGTGGACCGGACTCGCCGCCCTGCTCCTGGGGGTGGCCACTCCCAGTGTATCCCGAGCTCAATTCTTCAGTCCGATGCCCGAGGCGGCGGCGACCGTGGTCACGATGGAAGGCAACGTGAGCGTTCTGCGGGACGCGACGTTGTGGGCGCTGAATCCTGGAGATGCTGTTCAAGTTCGTCAAGTGATCGTCACGGGTCCGGACGGCTACGCCTCGTTCAAAGTTTCAGACGGCAGCACGTTCGAAGTGTTTCCCAACTCGCGGGTGACTTTCCGCGCCAACCCGGGAAACCTGCGGGACCTGGTCGATGTGTGGCTGGGGCGGATCAGGGTGCACATCCAGAAACTGGGGGGAGCGCCGAACCCGAACAAGGTTCATACGCCGACGGCGGTGATCTCGGTCAGGGGCACCATCTTCGACGTGAGTGTGGACGAGAACGACGAGACGACGATCGTCGCAGTTGAGGAAGGGCTGGTGGCGGTGGAGCATCGGCTGATGCCGAGGGATGGCGAGCCGAAGCTGTTGGGTGCGGGCGAACAACTGATTGTGTATCGCAACACGCCGCTGGCCAGCACGCGGCGGATCGATCGTGGGCGGGCGTTCCAGTACATGGCCGATGCGGTGTGGCAGATCCTGCTGCGGGCTCCGCGGCTTCCGGGCGGCGGAGGTGGAGGCGGCGCCTCTGTTCCTCCACCGGCATCGGGGGGCGGACTGCCGGGCGACACGGGCGCGACGCCACCGCCGCCACCTCCGCCGCCACCGCCTCCACCGCCGGGCGGCAACTAGTCCGCATCCTGGGCGTCGTACACTGGGCACAGAGTGCATACAGCGATACTTTTGGGTCTTCTGCTGCAACCGCCCGCCGGCGTTCTGCCCGAGTGGGAATTGCGTCCGAAGATCGAGAAGATAGGGCCGGATGCGGCGCGGCTGGCGCCGTTGCTGAACCAGTTGCAGCCGGAGAAGTGGATCGCGGCTGGAGCGCCGGAAGCGTACCGGCGGCAGTGGAAAGACTGCCTGGATGCGATTTCGCAAATCGAGTCGGCGAGCGCGAGGTTCGCGGCGAAGCCACTGCAACTCTCGCTGGCGGTGGAGATGCTGGTGCGGCTGGAGACCTTCCTCCAGCACGCATCGAGCCTGAGCCAAGCGGTCCGGCGGTATCAGAATCCGGCGATGGCAGAGATTCTCGAGGGTGAAGTTCTGGCGGCGGGAGCGAGCCGCGACTGGCTGCGGCAACACGTTTTGGACCTGTCGCGGCACCGCGAGATTGAGTTGGAAGCCGCGCAATCGGAGGCCGACCGCTGCCGCACTCAGTTGGCCAAACCGGCAGGAAGAAAATGAACCCAACCGCTCAACCGCCACAGCGCCCGCAACCGGCTGAACCGGCGTTTTGCTGCTCGATCTGCGAGGAGGCGAGCACGCGCATTTGCGCCTGGTGCACGAAGGACGCCTGCGACAACCACCTCTGCCCGGACTGTCTTCGCTGCAGCGACTGCTGTGAATGCCAGGCGGAGCGCCGGAAGCCATGAAGCGGATCCTGTTTGTGCATGCGCATCCGGACGATGCGGAGTTTCTGGCTTCGGGTACGCTGGCGATGCTGGCGCGCGCGGGGCATGAAGTGATCATCGCCACGATGACGTCGGGCGATTGCGGCTCGGTGCAATACGGACCGGACGAGATCGCGCGGATCCGGAAAGGGGAGGCAGAGCGGGCGGCGGCGGTGATTGGGGCGAGGCACGAGTGGCTCGGTTTCAGCGATCTCGCGATTTTCGTTGATGACAGGAGCCGGCGGGAGGTGACGGCGGCGTTGCGGCGTCTGCGGCCGGACATTGTCATGACGGCATCGCCGGTGGACTACCATTGCGATCACGAGGCGACGAGCAAGCTGGTGACGGACGCCTGTTTCGGATGTTCGGCGCCGAACTACGCAGCGCCGGGGGGCTGGGCGGCGATGGAGGCGATTCCGCATCTGTATTACTGCGACCCGGCAGAGGGGATCGACCGCGACGGCAGGCAGATCCTGCCCGAATTCGTGGTCGATGTCGGCAGTTGGATGGACGTCAAGCGGCGGATGCTCGAGGAACACGCAAGCCAGAGGCATTGGCTGGCGCAGCAGCACGGCATGGACGACTACATCGAGACGATGGTGGCGTGGTGCCGGTCGCGGGGCGCGCTGGCGGGGCTGGAGTTCGGCGAAGGATTCCGGCAGTACGGCGGGCACGCTTACCCGCGGACGCCCTTGCTGCAGGAGTTACTGGGAGACGTGGTGAGACGGCTGTAGCCGCGCCAGGTAGCGCACAGCCGACGACCGGATTGCCGCCCCTTCGCCGAACAGCCATAACAGTGTAGCCGGCAAGTCGATCCTCAACTCGCGCAGTTGAGCGGCCGATCCCTCCGGCTCCACCTCGAGGATGTCTCCCGCAGAAGGGGACCAGAAGGCGCGCAGAAGATAGGGGGGGCAGACAGGGGGGACGGCCTGAAGTGCGCGGAACCGTCAGAAGTTCGTGATTGAGAACTGCTTGAAGGAACTGCGCCGGTTGGATCAATTGGAAGCCATCCGGCAGGCCACGGGCGCCTGGAGGCACGAGAATCATCCCGATTTCGCGAAGAACTCCACTGCTTGGCAGGGGCGGATGCGGAGGCAATGGGATGGCCGCTAACGGCCGCATGGCCGGCGTCGAGAACGCATCATGACGTATCTCCTGGACACGAACGTGATTGTTGACGTTCTGAACAACAGGCGGGGAAGGCCGGAGTTGCCTCTCCGGCTGGCGGGACAGGGCGCTCTGTTGGCTTGCACGGGCATCAATGCGGCTGAGGTTTATTCCGGGGCGCGACAGGATGAGATCCCGAATACCGACCGGCTCCTCAGGAGTCTGCGGCTGCTAGTAGTCTAACAGCACTCGGAGCCCCACCCGAAACCGCAAAACGGGGCCGCCCGGTGGGCGCAGCGGCGCCCGCTGCGGCGGCGTGAGCTGCCTCGTCACTCGTTCCCAACCTGCTTTGTCCGGGCCGGCGTTTCGTAGAATCAAAGCGATATAAAGATTAAGACCCTTGACGCTGTATTTTGTTGTCGGCTACTATCGGCGGATGGTGACGACTAAGCGGTCGTTAATCTTCCCGATATTGGCAGCATTTCTCACCCTGCAATTTGCACCAGCGGCCATTGCCGGCTGTTGCACTAACTGCCCTTGCCCCAACAACTACTGCCTTTGTGCGGAGAAGACTGGCAACTCGACTCCCACGGGGCAACCATGTAGCGGCGGTTACATCTACATCGTTCAGTATGCTTGTAATACGTGGCCTTTTGGCTATGTCTATTGCGCAGAGTGTTTGGGAATTGGCTAGCAAAGGAGCATAAGCACCATGGCGATCGTGTTTTATTTTCTGCTCACTGCGGCGTTGCTGCCGTCGACCGAAGCGCAAACCTTGAAGCCCTACGTTGCGATAACGAAGCACCGCGTTCACGTCGTCAGCGCTGACGGAAAGGAGACCCCCTCCAGCGAATCATTCTCCATCTGCGCCCGGGACAGTCAAGGCCGTACTATTAAAGGTCCCCTGCCCTCGGAGGCGTCGCTCGCTGTAACGTCTGGCGTCCTGATCGATCCCGTGGCCCGCAAGCGATACGAACTGGATGGACGCAGCAGGACATATCGCGAAGAGGAAGTGTCGGCTTCTGTGCCCTCCGGACCGCCTACGACATCGCAGATGTACGCAGCAGCCAATGGAACAAAGCAAGTTCGAGGGATCTCTTGTCTCACAGTACCCGCCGGTGGTCCAAAACCGGGCGGGGGAATGGGGGTGATCGGATACAACTGCCTTTCCCCCGACTTAGGTGGGCTCGATCTGGAGTCAGACCTGAAGTTGGAAGCGGGCGGGAAAGTACTCCATATTATTGCTGAGATCACAGATCTCCAGTTTGTCGAACCGCCCCGCGAGCTGATGACCATCCCCAG
>JACADU010000312.1 GCA_013388415.1 Bryobacteraceae bacterium | reverse complement strand
GCCAAGGCGATCATCCCTCAACTCGGCCGGCTGTCGCTCGTCCAGGCGCGCTGGAACTGGGCCTTCCTCCAGCCGCTCACCGACGACCCCCAGCCGGGCAAACTCGATTGGGAACTCTTCCTTGGCCCCGCGCCCGCGCGCCCCCTCGAACCCTAGCGCTTCCGCTGGTGGCGCGGCTTCTGGGACTATTCCGGAGGCAACATGACCGACCAGGGCACCCACCTCATGGACGTCGTCCAGTGGATGACCGACTCGCCTCCTCCGCTCGCCGCCACCTGCTCCGGACAGGTCATCAACGCCGCCTGCGAGGTCCCCAACGTTTTCACGACGATTTTCGAGTACCCAGGCTTCACCGCCACCTGGACTCTCAACTACCGGACCTCGTACGACAACGACTGGTCCATCGCCTTCCACGGCGACAACGCCACAATGTTCATGGACCGCCGCGGCTACCGCATCTACAAGAACCTCGAAATGACGACTCAGCCGTGGAAAGCGCCCGACCGCCCCGATCTCGCCGCGGAGCTCCCGGACAACTCCTCCCAGACAGCCCACCAGCAGAACTTCCTCGACTGCATCCGCTCGCGCAAGGAGCCAAACTGTCCCATTGAAGCAGCAGCCGCCGCCGTCGCCGGTCCGCACATGGCCAACATCTCCTGGCGCGAACACCGCCGTGTGAGCCGTTCCGCTTGAGCCTTGGGGCCATGCCCGCGCACCTTTACGTCGACGGCTATAACTTCTACTACGGAGTGACCAACCACTTCCGCCGCGAGCGCGACCTGCGGGGCTATTCTCTTTCAGGCCTCTGCTGGTGCGATTTCCGCGCGCTCGTCGAGCGCCATTTCCTTCGTCCCGGCGAGACCCTGGGCCCCATCCGCTACTTCACCGCCGAGGTCACCGGCACTACCGCTTTGAATACCGCCGAGTGTCACAACCAGCACCTCTGGCTCGATGCGCTCAGGACTGTCCCGGGTCTCGATATCGTCTACGGGTTTCACCAGCGCCCGGACCCCAAACACGGCCGTGAAGAAAAGCAGACCGACGTCAACCTTGTCGTCGAAATCCTCCTCGACACGCTCGCCTCCCGCCAGCGGCCGTCACGCGTCTTCATCCTTTCCGCCGATACAGACTACATGCCCGCCATTCTCGCCCTTGAAGAGCGCCTCGACGCCCGGTGCCCCGTCACAATCCTCCTGCCGCCCTGTGCCAACCCTGCCGCTTACGCCGAGCGTTACCGCAAGACCCAGAGGGAACTCCATCAACGCCACGCCCCGTCCCGCCCCGGTTTCCCGCTCGATGTCCGGCCCCTCAGCGAGGAGATTTTGGCAAACTCCCTCCTCCCATACACCGCTCCCACCCCTCACGGGTGCCCCCCTTACTGGCGTCTCCCTGCCAGTTATCTCGAGAAGATGATTACCAATCCTTCATATCACCCGGCGCGCAAGACGCTCCACGCCTGAGGCCGAGGTTACTTACCCCGGAATGATCACTATTGCGCATCATTTCGCTTGTGCCTCTGGATGGATGATCCCAGAGTGGGAGTGTCATGCGTGGCGAATCTCCAACGGAAAAGTACAAGACGCTCGCCCTGGCCGCGATTTGGGTTCTTGCCCTGACCGTCGGACTCACGCTTCAGCACCTGGAGATCTTCCTGCTCCTGGCGCCGCTCTCCGCCGGAATCTATCTTCTGATCCCCGGCCGGGCCTGAGCCTGTAAACTGGCGGGGTGGACCCCGATAGACCCACGCTCGACCCTCACAATTGGCCCGCCTTCCGCCAAACCGCGCACGCCATTCTTGACCGCGCCCTCGACGCCATCCAGCAGCTTCCCTCACAACCGGTCTGGCGTCCCATGCCGCCCGAACAGCGAGCCTTTCTCGCGAACGAGCGCCTTCCCCAAACCGGCATTGGCCCCGAGGCTGCTCTTGCCGACGTCTTCTCTCGTGTCGCCCCCTATGCCATGCACAGCGGTCACCCACGCTTCTGGGGTTGGGTCCAGGGGAGCGGCTTTCCCCTTGCCGCTTTGGGCGATCTCGTCGCCTCCTGCCTGAACGCGCACCTCGCCGGATTCGATCACGCCCCTGCCATAGCCGAACAGACAACGCTGCGTTGGCTCGCTGAGCTGATGGGCTTCCCCCGGGACGCCAGCGGTGTCTTCTGCTCCTCGGGGACCATGGCCAACCTGCTCGCTCTGGTTGTCGCCCGGAATCACCTCAAACCCGCCCGCCCCGTTCTCTATGCCTCCACCGAGGTTCACGGTTGGGCTCGCAAAGCCCTGACAGTTCTTGGCCTGCCGCCTGACTCACTTCGCCTCATCCCGGTCACGCCGGACTTCACGATGGACTCCCGCGCCTTGAGCGCCGAAATCGCCGCCGGCCGGCAGCAGGGCCACACGCCCTTCTGCGTTATCGGAACCGCTGGCACGGTGAACACTGGCGCAATCGACCCGCTCGACGAACTCGCCGCCATTGCCGCCCAAGAGAGGATCTGGTTTCACGTCGACGGCGCCTTCGGCGCGCTTGCCCGCCTTCACCCCGATCTCGCCCCTCTGCTCAACGGCATCGAGAAAGCCGACTCGCTCGCCTTCGACCTCCACAAATGGGGCTCCATGCCCTTCGCCTGCGCCACGCTCCTGGTCCGCGACCCCGCCGCCCACCTTGCCGCCTTTGCCTCAACCCCATCCTACATGGCGCCCGACACGCGGGGTCCTCTCGCCGGCGGAGTCCCTTTCGCCGACCGCGGCATCGACCTCTCGCGCGGCTTCGACTCGCTCAAAGTCTGGGTCGCCCTGCGCGCCTTTGGCGCCGAACACTTCGCCCGGATCATCCGCCAGAACGTCGAAGATGCGCGCCGGTTCGCCGCCGCCGTCCTCGCGCACCCCAACTTCGAGCTTCTCGCCCCCGCGCCGCTGAACATTGTCTGCTTCCGCTACACGAGACCAGGCGCGGATCTTGACGCCCTGAACCATGAACTCCTTCTGCGCCTTCAGGAGTCGGGCGCCGCGCTCATCTCTTCCACCATCGTCAATGGCCGGTTCGCTCTTCGCCTTGCCAACGTCAATCATCGATCCACTCCGGCCGATTTCGGCCTGCTGCTCGAGACCCTCGAGCGCCTCGCCGCCGCCTGAAAGGTCCGCCGGATGCGGCGGGCGGCGGCAGGAATCGCGGCGAATCTCAGATTTTGAGGAAGATCTTTCTGCGGTGAAGCCAGAACAGGATCAGCCAGAAGATGGAGAGGACAGCCGCGCCGAGGAGCGTGCGTTCGAAAGCCGGGCCGAGGACGGCGAACGGGGCGTGGCCGAAGTGCCGCAGGAGGGCTTTCGAGAAGAAGTCTTCCATTGTCC
Organism: Bryobacteraceae bacterium; assembly: GCA_013388415.1. Taxonomy (GTDB): domain Bacteria; phylum Acidobacteriota; class Terriglobia; order Bryobacterales; family Bryobacteraceae; genus JACADU01. The sequence goes on along the minus strand of JACADU010000312.1, from coordinate 14,432 downwards.
AGCTCATCAGGTAGGCGGCGATGGAATTTGAGCCGACGACCAGGAGCGGGAAGGCCCAGCCGCGCCAGCCTTTGATTTCGATGGCGGCGAAAAGTGCGGCGAGCATGAGCAGGACGAGGCCGCCGCTGTAGAGAGTGAAGGCCGGGGTCCAGATGCGCTTGACGATGGGACAGACGCCGGCCGCCTGAAGCAGGAGGGCTGAAGAGACGAGTCCGGCGGCTGCCAACAGCAGCCCGCGCAGCTGGTCGTTGTTCGTTTTGGGCTTCCGGAGGAAGCCGCCGGCGAGCAGGCCGATGATCATCGTGCCGAGCGTGGGGATGAAGCTGAGGGTGGAATAGCCGCCGCCGTTGGCGGTGAAGGCCGTCTCGCGCGGGAACAGGTTGAGGAACCAGGTGTCGAAGGCCCAGGCGAAGTTGGTGTTCTTTTGGAAGTGGGCGAAGATGCCGGGCCCTGGCGCGGGGTAGAGGACAAAGGCGAGCCAGTAGGCGGCAAGGATGAGGGCGCAAGCAAGGGCCTGCCAGCGTGGGCGCGTCCAGCCGAGCAGGAAAAGGAAAGGGTAGCCGAGGCCGATTTGAGTCAGCGTGTCCTCAAAGGTGAAGTTGGTGATTGGCCTGTTCAGCGAGCGGAGAAAGATTCCGAGGAAGATCAGGACCAGGCTGCGCCAGATGGCGTGGGCGAACATGAGCGGGAAAGTCTGTCCGCGGGCGCGGCGCGAAGCGATGGAGAACGGAACCGCGGCGCCGACGAGGAGAGAGAAGCCGGGTTGAATGAGGTCGTGAAGAGAGCAGCCTTCCCAGGCGACGTGCGAGGTGTGAAACGAAATGAACTGTGCGAGCCCGCTTTCGGGGAAGGATTTGCCGAGACCGGAGAGGTGGAGCGCTTCGGCGAGCATGAGGGTCATGACGATGCCGCGGAGGGCGTCGATGGAGGCGACGCGCTGCGGCGGCGGGGCCGGATGCGGAGTCATGTCCCGGAGTGTTTCGCGCCGCCGGTCACGCCACCACCTCGGCGAAGACCTGCTTGAAGCGCTCCATTTCCTGTTTTGTGCCGATGGTGACGCGGACGTGCGTGGGCAGCGCGGGCCATGAGCGCCCGATGTAGACGCCTTTGGCGGCCATGGCGGAGGTCACTTCGCGGCCGGGGCGCTTGACGTCGATCATGATCTTGTTGCTGACGCTTGGGATGAAGCTGATCTTCCTGGCCGCCAGCCAGTCGGAGACGTCGTTGCGGATGTCGGCGATGATCTTGCGGCGCTCGGGGACGAGGTTCGGCACTTTGAGAGACGCCTCAGCGGCGGCCATGCCGGTGGAGGGCAGAAAGCCGACGCCGAAACCGCGCATTCTGCCGAGCAGGTCCGGGCGGGCCATGGCCACGCCGGCGCGAAGTCCGGCCATCCCATAGATCTTGGAGAACGTGCGCAGGATGACGACATCCTTGCCGGCAGCGACGAGATCCGTGCCGCGCGGCTCGTTGCAGAAGTGGATGTAGGCTTCGTCGAGCAGAAGGATGGAGCCGGCCGGCTTATTGGCGAGCAGCCACTCGATGTCGGCGCGCGGCGTGACGGTGCCGGTGGGGTTGTTGGGATTGCAGACGTAAAACAGTCCGGGGCTGGGGTGGGCCTTGACCATGGCGCGGACGTCGTGGGCCCAGTCTTTCGTGAGCGGGACGCCGATGGAACCCGCGCCATTGAACTCGGCGGCGCCGACGGGCGATTCGTAGCCCGGGTTGGCGGTGATGAGAGGGCGGCCCTTGCCGGTAAAAGCCAGGACCGCGCGGTGGAGCGGGTCGGAGGAGCCGGCGAAGGGCATGACATAGGAGGAGCGCAAGCCCTCCTGTTCGGCAAGGAGCGCGGCCATGCGCGGACCGGCGTCGAAGAAGTAGCGGCAACCGTCGCGGGCGGCTGCGTGGAGCGCCTGGAGCGCTTCCGGGCAAGGGCCGAGAGGGTTCTCGTTGGCGTTGATACGGACGGCGCCCGCGGGGATGGGGCCGATGTCCGAATTCTGGGCGAGGGCGGCTTCATTGTAGAAAGGCAGGCGCGCGCCGCCGCCGAGCAGGGCGCTCCAGCGGGCGAAGCCGCGCCGGGAAAGCCGCGCTGGCGCCGCAGCAACCCAAGAATCGCGTCGCATGAATCGAGTGTAACCCCGCCGGAGTCAGAAGGGCGCGGCGGCGACGATGCCGAGGCGGCGGGCGCGGCGGAAAAAAGTCGTGGCCTGGGCTACGTCGCGCAGGATCTGGGCGCGGAGCGCTTCGGCGCTCTCGAACCGGCGCTCATCGCGAATGCGGTGGAGGAACTCGAGGCGGATCGATGCCGGCCGCTCGCCGTCAAACGGCGTCAGAAGGAAGGTTTCAATGGTGAGGTGACGGCCCTCGAACGTGGGCCGGCGGCCGGAGTTGGTGATCGAGTCCCACTGGCGGCCCGTGGAAAGGCACGTCGTCCGCGTGATGTAGACGCCGTCCTTGGGCAGGGCGCGCAGAGAGTCGTCAAGGGAGTGGGTCTCGAGGTTGAGGGTGGGCACGGTGAGGCGCGCGCCGCGTCCGGCGCCGGGGACGACTTCACCGGTCAGAGAATACGGGCGCTGGAGGAGTCGCGCGGCCTTGCCCACCTCGCCCGCGGCGAGCAGGCGGCGGATTTCGCTGGAACTGACCGTCACGCCGCGGAGGCGAAGCAGGGGAACCACGTCGATGGCGACGCCCGCCTCGGCGGCGAGGCCGGCGAGCTGATGGGCCTCGCCGGATTGGCCGTGGCCGAAACGGAAATTGTAGCCAACGGTGATCACCTTGGCGCCGAGCAGGCCGCAGAGAACGTCGCGGAAGAAGGCTTCAGGCTCGATCTGAGAAAGCTCGCGCGTAAAGGGCAGAATGAGAACCTGCTCGATGCCCTCGGCGGCCATGAGAATGCAGCGTTCCTCCGGCGTGGTGAGCAGACGGGGAGCGCGTTCGGGGTGGACGATGGTGGTGGGGTGCGGGTGGAAGGTCAGAACCGAGGGCTTGACACCGAGCTGATGGGCGTGGATGACGGTGCGCTGCATGAGCTCGCGGTGGCCGATGTGGACGCCATCGAAATTGCCGATGGTGAGCGAGCACGGAGCGAAGCCGGAGGCTGCTTCCTCGAAGCTGCGGAAGATGCGAGGCGCGGTCATGCGGCGGCGACCCCGGCGGTGGTGTCGAGGGCGATCTCGAGACCGTCGTAAGCGAGGCGGACGTTGGGGGGCAGAAGGCTCTCGGCGCGCTCGTGTTCGAGGTCGTGGGAAATGTGGGTGAAGTAGGCGCGGCGCGGCTTAAGCAAATCGACGGTTTTGAGACTTTGGTCCACGGTGGAGTGCGTGGGGTGGGGCTTGTAGCGCAGGGCGTCAAGGAAGAGGACGTCGAGGTTTGAGAGCAGGGGCAGGGATTCCTCGGGGATTTCGCTGTGGTCGGTCAGGTAGGCGGCGTTGGCGAAACGAAAACCGTGGCAGGGGCCGCTGCCGTGCTTCAGCGGGACGGGGAGGAAATCGAGGCCGGCGATGCCGAAAACGCCGCCGTCAAAGAGAACAGGCTGGATCTTGGGCCGCGAACTCTCGCTTGGGCCAGCGTGAAAGATGTAGGCAAAGACGCGCTGGATGACCTCGAGCGTGGCGGCGGTGCAATGGATGGGGATGGGCCCCCGCTGGTGGAAGTTGAAGGGGCGGAGGTCGTCGATGCCGAGGATGTGGTCGGCGTGAGCGTGGGTGTAGAGGATGGCGTCGAGCTGTTCGATGCCGGCGGCGAGGGCCTGCTGCCGGAAGTCGGGCCCGGTGTCGATGACGACGCTGTGGCCTGCCCAGCGGACGAGCAGCGATGGGCGAAGCCGGCGGTTCCGGGGGTCCTCTGAGGTGCAGACTTTGCAGTGGCAGCCAATGGTGGGGACGCCCACGGAAGTGCCCGAGCCGAGGACTGTGAGAGTGAGCCGGAGCGGGGAATCAGCCATTCGACGCAGGTGGCTCGGCCTGGGCAGGCGGCTCCGTTTGCTCCTCAGGCTTGTGTTCGGCGGGTTGCGGCGGCCTGGACGCCTGAGAAGCCTGAACGAACCGGAAGCGCAGTTCGGTGAGGGTATTGTCGAGCAGGCGCTGCTCCTCGATCGAGAGATTGCCCTTGGTCTTGGCCTGGAGGACGGCCAGCAGGTCGATGGTGTGCCGGGCCACGTTGATGTCGGCAGTAGCGCCGTCAGGAGCCGGGTAGAGGCCCAGGTGGATTTCCGCCTGCACCCTCAGGCTGAGAACGAGGAACTCGAAGGTGGCCGGCGGGAGATGGTGGTCATGCTCGCTCATCGATTCTATTCTATGTTGGCGCGGTCGTTCGGGGCATTGGCTGACCTCTGGACATGAATGCCGTGAACCTGAGCCTACGGTTACAGAACTTCAGCAGCGTACGTGATAGACCACGCCCTCACGGTCGCGGCTCCGGAACATCTGGAGATCCCTCTTGTTACGGCGCCGCGAGCGCCAGCGGGCGTCTTGCGTAACCGGACACTCAGGCTGTGGCCAGTTCTTTCTTGTACATCTCCGCCATTTCGGCCAGCGGGATGGGAGTGAAGTCCTTGGCATGGCCGGCCTGGCCGAATTCGATCATGCGCTGCATGACGACCTTCTTCATCGCTTCACGGGCGGGCTTGAGGTAGTCGCGCGGGTCGAACTTCTCGGGGCTCTCCATGAAGACCTTGCGGATGGCGCCGGTGATGGCCAGGCGGTTGTCGGTGTCGACGTTGATCTTGCGGACGCCGTTGCGGATGCCAAGTTGAATCTCTTCGACCGGGACGCCCCAGGTCGGCTTCAGCTTGCCGCCGTACTGATTGATGATGTCCTGGAGTTCCTTGGGCACGGAAGAGGAACCGTGCATGACCAGGTGGGTCTTCGGCAGGCGCTTATGGATCTCGATGAGGACGTCCATTTTGAGGACGCTGCCGTCGGGCTTCTTGGTGAACTTGTAGGCGCCGTGAGAGGTGCCGATGGCGATGGCGAGCGCGTCGCAGTTGGTGTCCTTGACGAACTGCTCGGCCTGAGCCGGGTCGGTGAGGTGCTCCATGCCGCTGCCGCCAGCGCCGTGGCCGTCCTCGATGCCGCCCAGGCAGCCGATTTCGGCTTCCACCGTGACGCCCTTGGCGTGGGCCATGGCGACCACTTCGCGCGTCACCCGGACGTTGTACTCGTAGCTGGAAGGTGTCTTGCCGTCTTCCATCAGCGAGCCGTCCATCATGACGGACGTGAAGCCCATTTCGATGGCCGATTTGCAGGTGGCGGGGCTGTTGCCGTGGTCGAGATGGAGGACGACGGGGATTTCGGGGTAGACCTCGGTGGCGGCGATCATCAGGTGGTAAAGGAACCGGTCCTGCGAGTACGCGCGCGCCCCGCGGCTGGCCTGAATGATCACCGGACTCTGGGTTTCGCGGGCAGCTTCCATGATCGCCTGGATCTGCTCCATGTTGTTGACATTAAAGGCGCCAACGCCGTAACCGCCCTTTGCCGCCTCATCCAAAAGCTGCCGCATCGCTACCAGTGGCATCGAAATCTCCTTGAGGTTGAATCAGGATATACGAATCCCTTTTTCACTAATTAGTGTACTACACCGCCGGATTTGGCCGTCCAGCGAATCAACACTTCTATAGTACAGATTCCGGGAGCGTGAGTTCGAAGAATAGAGCGGAGGGCGGAGCGGAGCCGTAATAGCAGGCGATCTGCCGGAAGCCGATCGAGCGGTAAAGGGCGATCGCCGATTCCATGGTGGGCAGCGTATCGAGCCGGAGGGTCCGGTAGCGTTTGGCGCGGGCGGTGTGAATGGCGGCAAGGGCGAGTTGGCGGCCGGCGCCGGCTCCACGCGCGGCTGGATCGACGTAGAGGCGCTTCATTTCGCAGACTCCCTCGCCGAGCGGGCGGAGGGCGGCGCAGCCGATGTCGAAGCCGTCGACGGAAGCAAGGAACAGGGCGCCGGCGGGCGGCGCGTAGACACCGGGAAGCGTCGCGATCTCCTTTTCGAAGCCCGCGGCGCACTCGGCGACGCCGGGCGTGTCGCGGTAGGCGAGGAAGAGCCTGCGGACAGAGTCCAGGTCGCCGGCCGAAGCCGCTTCGCGGATAAGCGCCATTTACCCGATGGTAAGCTGAGATTTCCACCCCATGACAACCTCAACGGACAACGCCGCAGGCGCACGCTTTCTCCGTCTGGTCGAAATCATGGCGCGGTTGAGGGCTCCTGGGGGCTGTCCGTGGGACAGGGAACAGACCTTCGACACGATCAAGCCATACACGCTGGAGGAGACCTATGAGGTGCTGGACGCTATCGACCGGCGGGATTGGCGGGGTCTGTGCGAGGAATTGGGCGACCTCATGCTCCAGGCGGTGTTCTACGCCCAGATGGCCGCCGAGGAGGGCAGGTTCACGATCGCCGACGCTCTGGATGCGATCAACGAGAAGCTGGTCAGGCGGCATCCGCACGTCTTCGGCAGCGGGGACGCGAAGACGCCGGAGCAGGTTCTGAAACGCTGGGACCAGATCAAGGCGGAGGAGAAGGCGGCGCGCGAGGAATCGCCAAAAGGTCTGCTGGATGGCGTGCCAAGAGGGCAGCCGGCTCTGGCGGAGGCAGCCCAGATTTCGCGCAAGGCGGCGCGGGCGGGGTTCGATTGGGACGACCTCGGGCAGGTGATGGAGAAGGTCCGGGAGGAGATCCAGGAGATCGAGCAGGCGCGCCGGGGAGAGAGCCGCGAAAAAGTGGAGGGTGAGGTCGGGGATCTTCTCTTCACGATCGTGAACGTGGCGCGGTTTCTCGATGTCGATCCCGAACAGGCTCTTCGCCGGACAAATCTGAAGTTCCGGGAGCGGTTTGGGAAGGTGGAACAGTCCCTGGCGGAACGGGGTCGAACGTTCGAGCAATCGAGGGCGGAGCACGGGATCTCGGAGATGGAAGCGCTGTGGCGGCAAGCCAAGGAGGAAGAGAAGCACTCATGAGCGATGTCGTGATCCGCCCGATGGCGTCGCTTGCGGAGTTCAAGGAAGGCGTGCGTCTCCAGAAGGAGATCTGGGGGTTCGAGGACATCGAGCTGCTGCCGTTGCGGTTGTTCGTGGTGGCGAGCAAGGTGGGCGGACAAGTGATGGGCGCCTTCGACGGCGACAAGATGGTGGGTTTTCTGCTCGCCATCCCCGGGCTGAAGAAGGGCTCCACGACGTATTTGCACAGCCACATGATGGGCGTCCTGCCTGAGTACAGGAACCAGAGCCTGGGGCAGCGGCTCAAGCTCGCTCAGCGGGAAGAGGCGTTGAGCCGGGGAATCCGGCTTGTCGAGTGGACGTTCGATCCGCTGGAAATCAAGAACGCGTTCCTCAACATCGAGAAACTGGGCGCGGTGGTGCGGCGGTATGTCCTCAACCAGTACGGCACGACCACTTCGCACCTGCATGGCGGGCTGCCGACGGACCGCTGCGTCGCGGAATGGCACCTGGAGCACTCGCGCGTCAAGGCGCTGCTGTCCAAGGGGTGCTTCGACCGCCCGGAAGTGGAGGCGACCATCGCCGTGCCGAATGAGATCGCGGACCTGCGGATGAACGACCCCAGGAAGGCGCGCGAGATTCAACAGCGGGTGAGCGACGGTTTCCTGGCGCTGTTCGACCGCGGGCTTGCGGTGACCGGATTCGAGCGGACGGCGGACAACGGCGTTTATCAGTTTGGAAGGTTCAACCCGGAAGATGGCGATTCGCATTGACGAGGTCAGGCTGCACCACCTGCGGATGGAACTGGTGCACTTCTTCGAGACGAGCTTCGGGCGGACCTACACGCGCGAGATCGTGCTGGTGGAAGCGGTCGCCGGCGGAGTGTCGGGCTGGGGGGAAGTCACCTGCGGCGAGCATCCGTTCTACAACGAGGAGTGGACGGAATCGGCTTGGCTCCTGCTGAAGAACTACATTGTGCCGCCCGCGCTGGGGCGGGAGTTCGAGAGCGCGGCGATGGTGGGCGCGGCGAGCGCGGGGATCAAGGGCCACAAGATGGCGCGGGGCGGCTTCGAAGCCGCCTGCTGGGATCTCGAAGCGCGGCTGAAGGGCGTGCCGCTGTGGAAGCTGATCGGCGGCGGAGCGCGGCGGGAAATCCCGTGCGGCGTGTCGATCGGCATTCAGGATTCGGTGCGGCAACTGCTTGAGAAGATCCGGCGGGAGGTGGAGGCGGGCTACCAGCGGATCAAGATGAAGATCAAGCCGGGCTGGGACGTCGACGTGATCCGCGAAGTGCGGCGGGAGTTTCCGTCCATTCTGCTGATGGCGGACGCGAACTCGGCGTATCGGCTGTCCGACATCGAGCACCTGCGGCGGCTCGACGAGTTCGGGCTGATGATGATCGAGCAGCCGCTGGCGCACGATGAGATCATCGACCACGCGGAGTTGCAGCGGGCGCTGGCGACGCCGATTTGTCTGGATGAGTGCATCCGGTCGGCGCATCACGCCGAGCAGGCGATCCGCCTGGGCGCATGCCGGATCATCAACATCAAGCTTGGGCGCGTGGGGGGCTTTACGGAGGCGATTGCGGTGCACGGCGTGGCGCAGCGCAACGGGATTCCGGTGTGGCCGGGCGGGATGCTGGAGAGCGGGGTTGGCCGCTGCCACAACATCGCGATGGCGACGCTGGCCAACTTCACGCTGCCGGGCGACATCTCGGCGATCCGGATATATTGGAAGCGGGACATCATCGACCCTTGGGTGGAGGTGACGCCGCGGGGCACGATCGAGATCCGCGACGATCCGGGGTTCGGCTGGCCTCTGGACAGGGAGCAACTGGCGGCGGTCAGGGTGAGGGAGGAGACCCTCCGGCCAAGGTGAACGAATCGAAGAGAGCGCTCTACGGGCTGTTGAGCCTGATGACGTTTCTGTGGAGCGTGAACTATGTGGTGGCCAAGGTGGCGCTGCGGCACTTTCCGCCGCTGCTGTTCACGCCGATGAGGACCGTAGCCGCGGCGGCGCTGCTGATTCTGGTGTGGAGGCAGACGGGCTTCGGCGCGATTCGTTCGGACTGGAAGCGCGTGGTGTTTCTCGGGCTGGTGGGGATCAGCGGCAACCAGGTGGCTTTCATGTTCGGGATGGCGAGGACCTCGGTGGCGCACGCCTCGCTGATCATCGCGCTGATGCCGGTGCTGGTTCTGCTGCTGTCGGCATGGCGGGCGCATGAGCGGATCACGCCGCGAAAAGTCGTTGGAATGGGAATGGCGTTCAGCGGCGTGGCTGTTTTGAACCTTGCGCCGAGCCGGAGCGCGCAAGGAGCGACGCTGCCGGGCGATGCGCTGATTTTCCTTGCGGGGCTGACCTTTGCCATATTCACTGTGGCCGGGCGGAATGTGACACGCAGCCTGGGAGCGATTCCGGTGACCGCGGCGGCGTATGTCGCCAGCGCGGCGAGCCTCGTTCCAGTGGGGTTGTGGCAGGCCAGAGGGTTTGATTTCTCGCGGGTGACGGTGGGCGGGTGGGCGACGCTGGTCTACATGGCGGTGTTCCCCTCCGTGGTCTGCTACCTGATCTACTATCACGCGCTGTCGAAGATTCCCGCTTCGCGTGTTGCGGCATTCTCTTATTCCCAGCCGCTGATTGCGACGCTGACCGGCTTCGTGACCTTGGGCGAGCCGGTGACCGCGGCGGTGGCGCTGGGTGGGATCCTGGTGCTGAGCGGGGTCTGGGCGACTTCGAGAGGGTGAGGTCACGATGAGCGGACTGGCAGGCCAGAGGGTACTGGTGACGGGAGCGGCGCGGCGGATCGGGCGCGAGATCGCTTTGTATTTGCACGAGCGCGGGGCGCGGGTGCTGATCCATTACGGTGGGTCGGAAGCCGAGGCGCGCTAGGTGTCGAAGATGTGCGGCGGCGCGCCGCTGTTTCAGGCCAATCTGGAGAGTGTCGCGGAGATCAAGGCGATGTTCGCGCGGATCGAGGCGGAATGCGGCGGGCTGGACGGGCTGGTGAACAACGCCGCGCGGTTCACGCGGATCGACCCGCTGAAGGTGACCGAAGAGGACTGGGATTTCATTCACTCGGTGAATCTCAAGGCCTGCTTCTTCTGCGCTCAGCAGGCGGCGCTGCTGATCAAGCGTTGCGCGGGGCGTGGCAGAATCGTGAACATCAGCTCGATGGGGGCGTTTCTGGCGTGGCCCGAGCACGTGCATTACTGCGCGTCGAAGGCGGGCGTGGTGGGGATGACCCGGGCTCTGGCGAAGGCGCTGGCGCCGGACATCACCGTGAACTCGGTGGCGCCGGGGGTGATCCCGTTCGAGGAGAAGGACGAACCGAGGATCCGGCGGATGGTGGAGTCGACGCCGGTGGGCCGCGCGGGCACGGGCAGAGAGATCGCCGAGGCGGTGGCGTATTTCCTTGGCGCGAGCGAGTTCGTGACCGGCCAGGTGCTCCAGGTGGACGGCGGCTTGGGGTTGCGGTGAGGGAAGTCAGCGCTTGCAGACGCCCATCATCTGGCCGAGCGAGTCGACGCAATCCTGGAGCGAGTGGGAGGTCTGCGCCAGTTCCTCGGCTTCGGCGGCGGATTCGTCGGCGGCGCGCGAGGCTTGCTGAGTCGCCTGGCCCGCGCCGCCAAGCGCCTGATTGAGCCGGGCAATTCCTTCAACTTGGCTGGAACAGCCGGAATTGAGCTTGTCCATGAAGGCGCGGACATCGCGGCTCTGACGCTGGATCTCGCCGAGGGCCCGGGATGCCTTCTCCAGGCGGTCTGCTCCCTCCCCGGTGCGGGCGAGAAGTTGCTCGATCATGCCTCCGGTCTGTTGCGAGGCTTCGGCGCAGCGGTGAGCGAGATTGCGGACCTCCTCGGCGACGACGGCGAAGCCCATGCCGGCTTCGCCGGCGCGGGCGGCTTCGACGCTCGCGTTCAGCGCCAGCAGGTTCGTCTGGAAGGCGATGGAGTCGATGAGCGCCATGACGCTCTTGATTTCGAGGCTGGACTGTCGAATGAGCGCCATGGCGGCGGAGACGGCATCGAGTGCTTCCCGCGCGCCTTTGGTCTGCTGTTCGGCGGACGCCACGGCGCCGGCAGCCAGCATCGCCTCGTTCTTGTTGGATTGCGCCGTGGCCACGACGCTCTCGCTCTCCTCCGAGGTTCGCCGGAATGCGGATTCCTGTTCGACGGCGCCCTGCGAAAGCCCCTGGCTGGTGGACGCCAGTTTTCGCGTTGTGCTGAGTACCGCCGCGGCCGATGATCTGATTCTTGAAATCACCTTCGTCATCTGTCCTGTCAGCCGGTTGATGAGGACGAAGACGAGCATGCAGGCGGCGGCCGCGGCGCCGGCCACGCAGAGCAGCAAAACGGTGGAGCGGCGGGCGCTTTCGCTCCCGGACTGCCGGGCTGAAGCCATCGCCCGCCGGGCCCGGCCGCTGACCGCGCCCGCGGCCTTCTCCCCGGCAAGCAGCGCCGGGTGGACCCGTTCGGTGATGAGATCGTGCGCCTGCTCATAAGAGCCGGACCGGCCGGCGAGTTCCATGTAGCTGCCGAACCCATCCTTCCAGGCTTTGAGCGAGTCCTTGAGCCCGGCCAGATCCAAGACGCCCAAAGCTTCCAGTTCTTCGATTCTGGATTTCAGGTCCGCGGCTGCCGCGTCCGCGCGGCTGCGATGCTCGAGGATCATCCCGGCCGTGTGGCAGGCGCTGCACTGGCCCTCACGCGGCGAGCCCTTCTCGAGCAGATTGATGACAAGAGCGATTTGAGCGCCGCGCGCATCCGCGCTCATACGGTGAAAATCCGCGTTCATCGCGCCGGCAAGTTCCAGTTGCCGGGCGGTGGATCCAGCCGTGGCTTGCAGCTCGCCAGAGATGCTCCGGATTGAGACCCAGGCTGTGACGGCGACGGCCAAGGTCATTGCGGCCAGGCCAAGGGCGCCCAGGCGCAATCTTTTGCAGTAGTTGAATTTCGCGGCCATCGGCCGGGGTCTCCCCGGATCTCCTCATCGGATGGACGCGAATTAATTAGAGAGGATTCGTCCGCGTTGGCTCATCCGGGGGCCGGGAGTTGTTCCTTGAGCGGACGTAGTGCCGGGTCAGGCGCCGGTAGAATTCGGTTTCTTCATAGAGATCGTGAACGGCTTGGCGCGCCTCGAAGGCGAGCGTGACGGCGGCGATCAGCATGAAGCAGGCGCCTGCGATGCCGAACGCGACCGGAACCCAGTAGAAGATCAGGCTGATGGTGGAAACGACGCCAATGGCGACGCTGGTGCAGACGAACATGACGGCGGCGACATACAGGGTGGTGAGCGCGGTCTGAATGAGCCGCAGCCGCTTGGACTGCATCTTGATCTCGCTGCGGTAGCGCTCGATGCGCTCGTCGCGCAGGGCGGCGTTGGAATCGGCGCCAAGATCTTCAACATGCTGCGAGAGGAACCGGACGCGATCGACGATCCGGGCGAGGCGGTTCGAGGTCGACAGGATGTAGGTGCCGGTGGCGGAGAGCAGCAGGGCGGGCGTGATCATCGCGGTCAGGACGTTCAGCGCCGCGCCGAGATTGGTGATGTTCAGATGGAGGTCGGGCCACACGATCGGTTTCTCCGGGGGTAACCTCCAGCATCGCCGCAATGCGGCGTCCGATTCAACTATCCGGCTCCGCGTCCGATGAGGTCGAGTGTGAGTTTTCTGGTGGACAACGCCCGCCGGCTGGCGGAAGTCGCTCAAACAAAAGGGGCAGGGGAGTCTGCCTGGACATTCATGATCGGGCCGGAAGGCGGGATCGAGATGGTGGCCGGCGCAGATGAGCCGCTGGAGACGCTGATCATGTCCAGAGGCGCGAGGGCGGTTTGGCGGGTGCGGCGTGAAGCCTCCGTCATCCGCGTGGAGGGCCGCATGGGCCGGGAGCGCTGCCTGATTGAGCAGCCGGTCACGGCGGACACGCGCCACGCCGGCCTGCTTTCATCGTCCAGGATGTATGAGTTGCGGGACTCCGGCGAGTGAGGTGAAGACCGGGGAGAGAGGGAGAGGTGGAGCCGTGCGCGAATTCGAGAATCTGTTGCCCCGTTATGCCGTCGAGCTTGACCCGGCCGACGTGTTGTTGATGTGCGGGTCTGCGAGAGGGCGGCCTCAGAGACCGCCGCAGGCTGAGAGCCTGCCGCACATTAGTCCGGATTGGCTTCGCGGAGAAACTGAGCAGCCTCTTCCGGCGGCGTCGGATTGATGAAGAAGCTCGAGCCCCACTCGAAGCCCGCGACCCGGGTGAGTTTCGGGGCGATCTCGATGTGCCAGTGGTAGTGTTCGAGTTCCCCCTCGCGGATGGGCGTGGTGTGCAGGACGAAGTTGTAGGGCGGACTCTCAAGCGTCTTGTCGTACTTGGCGGCAATCGTTCGCACGACCCAGCCGAGGTTGTGGATCGCCTCGGGCGGGGTTGTATGAAAGTGCGCGGAGTGGCGGCGAGGCAGGATCCAGCACTCAAATGGAAAGCTGGAAGCGTATGGGGCGATGACCAGGAAATGCTCGGTCGAAATGATGACGCGGGTGGCCGTGGCGATCTCCTGCTGGATGATGTCGCAGTAGACGCAGCGGTCGCGGAATTCGTAATAGCGCCGCGCGCCGGCAATCTCCTCATGAACGCGCTTCGGGACGATGGGCAGGGCGATGAGCTGGGTGTGCGTGTGTTCCAGCGTGGCGCCGGCGCCCTCCCCATGATTCTTGAACACCAGCATGTAGCGCAGGCGCGGATCGCGGGCGAGGTCGTTGATACGGTCGCGCACGGCGAAGAAGAGGTCGGCGACTCTGACCTCGGACATCGAGGCCAGCGTGTCGTTGTGGTCCGGGCTTTCGATGATGACTTCGTGCGCCCCTACGCCGTTCATGCGGTCGTAGAGCCCTTCGCCCTGCCGTTCGATGTCGCCCTCCACGCGGAGAGCGGGGAACTTGTTGGGCACGGCACGGAGCGTCCAACCGGGGCTGTTCGGCTGCCCGGCGGGGCGAAAGGCCAGCACTTCCGGGGGAGTCTTGGTTTCGTGGCCGGCGCAGAAAGGGCAGAACCGGTCGCCTTTGATTCTGACTTGCTGGCGGTTGAAATCGCTGGGGCGCCGGGCGCGATCGGTCGAAATGATCACCCAGCGTCCTGTAATCGGGTCTTTTCGAAGATCAGGCAAGCACCCATGAGGATATCAGCCGAGCCCGCCGGTTTTCAGGCTCCAGGCGTCGGGCTGGTGCTCGATGGAATAGGGCTCGAAGACGATGCTGACGAGATCGAAGCGGAGACGGCTCTGGTCCAGGCGGTAGGAGCGGGCGAAATCGAGCGCGGCGCGGGCTGTGTTCAGCCGTTTGGCATGGTCCACGTTCCTGTCAGGCGGGGCATAGAGCGCATCGTGGCGGGACTTGACTTCGACGAAGACGACCTGCTCGCCGTCCAGCGCGACGATGTCGATTTCCTGCCGTCGGCCGGGCCGGCGCCAGTTGCGGGCGATGACACGCATCCCGCGGGCTTCCAGATGCCGGTGAGCGAG
>JACADU010000290.1 GCA_013388415.1 Bryobacteraceae bacterium | reverse complement strand
GGCCCCTTGGTGCTTTCAGCGGACTTGGACGATGCGGCTATTTCTTCTTCGCCGGCGCCTTCTTGGAGGGTCCTTTCTTGGCCGCCGGCGCGGGCGCGGGCCAGCCAACGAGGTCTTTCGCCTCCACATCGAAGACCAGGTTGAAGGGATCGGGAGTAAACTCGACCGGCGCGCCGGCGAATTCCAGCTCCGTGCCGGGCTCGACCTTGCCCCGCAGCGGCGTCTCGAAGCGCAGAGTCACTTCGCTCATCTCCGCGGAGGAGATGCCGAGCACGATCTCTTTCGGATTCGTCGCCGGCTTGAGCGTGACCACCTTTCCTCTCAGCTTTTCAACCTTGGTGCCCCCGACCTCGACGCCCCCAGGGATCGCCGCGTGCTTCAGCGTGTTTTCGAAGTAGGCGGCTGAATTGTCGCCTGAAAGCTCACGCTTGATCGAGATCCAGAGCGCCAGCATGGGGTTTGTCTTCTTCAGCTCTTCTTCCTGTTTGATCAGGATCTCATCCTTGGACTCGATCTTGAAGCCCTCGGGAGGAATCGGGTTGGCCTTCACCTGTTCGATCACCTGCTCCATTCCGCCCTTGTCGCCGTGGAAGTTGACGTAGTTCTTCTCGAAATTGGCGCGGAGCTGATCGCGGACCTGCTGAGGGAAAGCGCCCTGTCCGTCGAAGTAAGCCGCCCGGGCGATGTGGTAAAGGGCTTCGCCCTGCTTTTCCAGCTTCTTCTGGCGGATGACAGAGGTGCCTGCCCATGCCGATACCTGGGCGTCGCCGGGCGTGCGCTTCAGGACTTCGATGAAATTCTTCTCGGCGTCTTCGTATTGCTGCTTCTGAAGAGCCACCCAGCCCAGGGTTTTGTAAGCGATCGCCTCGAAGTTCGAGCGCTCCTTTTTCCACTGGTCTTCAGTCATCTGGGCTGGCTTCTTGGCCGGCGAGAAGGTCTCGTCCATCAGATCCAGCATCGCCTTGCCAGCCTTCGCGCCAGCGTCGAGGGCATCCGGCGCGGTGTTGTTCATCGAGATCGTGAGCAAGTTCAGGTAGTAGAGCCCCGTCACGCTCTTCGGGAAATCGTTGAGCATCGCCTTGGTCGTGGCCAGCATCTCGGCCGCGTTTCCCGCGGCCTGATAGGTCTGGATCATCGTCGTGTAGCGATCTTCCTTGAAATCCGAGTTTGGATACTTCTCTGCCCACTGCTTGAGCAGCCCGATCTTCGTTTGGGGGTTCTGCTCTTTCGTCAACTGCTGGACGAGGTCGTACTCGGCCCGGTCTTTCCAGTTCTTGGTCTGGGCCTGAGCCCACGCCTGAATGAACCCGAGAGCTCCAATGGCGAGGACGGCCGTCGCGCGCTTGAGAGTAAACAGCACCATTAACCTCCTATCCGGACAGGTCCTTTCTGTCTTGTGCGGGCAGCCAATCCGGGTCAGCCCCGGGACGCGCCGGTATGATGACACCGACCGATTGTAGTTGAAGGCGAAACCGAGCCGCAACCGGCATGCCGCAAATCCGGAACCATCATCATAGTACCGTTGGAGGCTTAGATGCCCGGCCGGGGGTGATTGTTCCTGGCGGATGGCGCTCAGAAAAGCCGCGAGCCTGCCGGGCCGCCTGTGCTACAGTCACATTCATTCATGCGTTGGATCGATCTCGGCGTTGTTGCAGTCTACCTGGTCGGCATCACTTGGTTCGGCGCGCGATTCAAGCAATCGCAAAGAAGCCTGAAAGACTACTTCCTCGGCGGGCGCAACACTCCCTGGTGGGCGATCGGGTTTTCAATCGTCTCGGCCGAGACTTCCACGTTGACCGTAATCGGCACTCCGGCGCTCAGTTTCGGAGGCAATTTCGGCTTCCTTCAAGTGGTCCTGGGCTACCTTCTGGCGCGGGTGGTGATCTCGCTGCCGTTTCTGCCTCACTATTTCCGCGGCGAGTTGTACACAGCCTACGAACTCATGCAGCGCCGGTTCGGGCCGCGGCTGCGAAAGCTGACCGCCGGATTGTTCCTCCTGCTGAGGGCGCTGGCCGAAGGCGTGCGCGTTTTCGCCATTTCCATTGTCATCGCCATCATTCTGGGGACCGGCGAGATTCCTTCGATTATCCTGATCGTCTGTCTGACGCTTTTCTACACGTTCGAGGGCGGCATGACCGCGGTGATCTGGACCGACGTGATCCAGATGTTCCTTTACGTCGCCGGGGCCATTGTCAGCCTGTTCGTCATCCTGGGCGAGATCCGGGGCGGGTGGGCTGAGGTAGCGGCCATGGCGCAGGCCGCGGGCAAATTCCAGCTTTTCGATTTTTCGCTCGGAGAGGCGTTCTTCTCGCGGCCCTATTCATTCTGGGCCGGTGTGGTCGGCGGGTGCTTTCTGACGACCGCCAGCCACGGCACCGAACAGCTGATGGTTCAGCGGCTGCTGGCGGCACGGAACGAAGCAGAGGCCAGGAAGGCGCTGTTCGCCAGTTGGATCGTCATCGCGTTTCAGTTCACGCTGTTTCTTTTGATCGGATTGATTCTATGGGCCTACTACCAGCAGAACGGACTTCCAGACCCGCCGCAGAAGGACCGCATCTATCCGCAGTTCATTTGGAATGAGCTGCCGGTTGGAGTGGCGGGGTTGATCGTCGCGGCCATCCTGGCAGCCGCGATGTCCAATCTCAGCGCGGCCCTGAATTCACTGGCTTCGACAACGGTCATGGATTTCTACAAGCCGGGTTTTCCGGGAAAGGAAGAGAAGCACTACTTGCGGCTTGCGCGGCTGGCGACGCTCGGATGGGGAGGCGTTCTGTTCGCCATCGGCGTCTGGTCGCGGACAGTGCCTTCGGTGCTCGAGGCCGGACTGGGGATCGCTTCGATTCTCTACGGCGGTTTGCTTGGCGTTTTTCTGCTTGGAGTGCTGACCAGGCGGGTCAGCGAGCCCGCAGCGATGGCGGCCATGACAGCCGGCGTCGCGTCCAACCTCTGGGTTCGTTTCGCCGCTCCAGAGGTGGCCTGGACCTGGTATGTGCTGATTGGAACCACGATCACCGCCGCTGTCGGACTGGCGGCATCGCTGGTCCTGAAAGGTCAGAACAATGGCCGCTGAAGCGGCTGGGCTGCGCCGCGAGCTGGGTGTCTGGGGCGCGGCTTCCATCGTCGTCGGAACCGTGATCGGCAGCGGCATCTTCCTGGTCCCGAAGACCATGATTCTGCAAGTGGGCGACGTTCAGACGCTGTTCGCAGTCTGGATTGCCGGCGGGCTGCTTTCTCTCGGCGGCGCTCTGACCTATGCGGAATTGTCCGCCATGATGCCGGAAGCCGGCGGAGAATACAACTACCTCAGAGAGGCGTACGGGCCTTTTTTCGGCTTCCTTTACGGCTGGACCCAAATGTGGGTGGCCAAGAGCGGGTCGGTGGCGACCTTGGCGACCGGCTTTTTCTACTACCTGGCCAATTTTTGGCCCGCGCTCGAAAGCGTGGCTTTCCGGATTCCTGTCCCTTTGGGCGATGGCGGGGCAGACCTGGAAATCCGCAGCGGGCAATTGCTCGCGATGGCGCTGATCATGACCCTGGGCCTGATCAACTGGCATGGATTGCGGGCGGGCGCGGGCGTTCAGATCGCCGCCACCCTGCTCAAGGTGGCCCTCATCGCCGGAATTGTCGTTGCGGGCCTCCTGGCCGGCCGCACGGGCACAGGAACGCCTGTCCCGGCGCCGGGCGGCGCCGCCGGATTCTTCGGCGCGCTGGTGGCGGCGCTGTGGGCCTACGACGGGTGGAACAACGTCACCATGGTGGCGGGGGAGGTGAAAAATCCTCAACGAAACCTGCCGCTGGCTTTGGTGCTTGGCACGGCGCTTGTCGTGGTGATTTACATCCTGACAAACCTCGCTTATTTCCACGTCCTCAGTCCCGCAGAGGTCGCCGCGAGCGACCGCGTTGCGGCCGAGATGATGCGCCGCCTCCTGGGAGAAGGCGGGGCCAGTGTCGTCAGCCTTGCCGCGATGATCTCGATTTTCGCCGCCTTGAACGGCTCGATCCTCAGCGGGGCGAGAGTGCCCTATGCGTTGGCGGTGGACGGGCTCTTTTTCCGGCGCTTCGCCCGCGTCCACGAAAAACACCATGTGCCCGGGTTTTCCATCCTCGCCCTCAGCGCCTGGAGTTCAATTCTGATCCTGACAGGCCGCTACGATCAGCTCCTGACACTGGTCATCTTTCCAAGCTGGATCCTCTACGGGATGGCCACCGCCGCCGTATTTGTCC
The DNA here is from genome assembly GCA_013388415.1 of Bryobacteraceae bacterium. GTDB lineage: Bacteria > Acidobacteriota > Terriglobia > Bryobacterales > Bryobacteraceae > JACADU01. The sequence continues at coordinate 3,314 of JACADU010000290.1, read as the reverse complement.
TCAGGCGGAAGCAGCCGGACAGACATCGCTCCTATCGCACCGTGGGCTACCCGATTGTTCCGCTGTTGTTCGTTTTTGTGGCGGTGGTGTTGATCTATTTCACCCTCAAAAACTCTCCGCGCGAGAGCCTAATTGGCCTGGTGCTGATTGCCGCCGGGCTGCCGTTCTACAATCATTGGCGGGCGAAGGCTGGCGCGAAGCTGGCGTAACAGTACTTCTTTGGGTGGCTCTGTTCTGTTTTCAGAACAGACCTATTGCGTTATTGCGAAATTTGCGATACAAAGATCTCTGAGCGTTCTCAGGATCCGGGCGCTTGTTCTGAAAACGGAAATCGGGTGGCATGAGCACGGTTTCGGCGCCCGCCACCCGCAGCAGGGAGCAAAACATGGACGTAACGAAAATTCTGGCCGAATTGAGGCAGGAACGGCAGGCAATTGAAGAAGCGATCTTGACGATGGAAAGGCTGGCGCGCGGCTCCGGAAAACGCCGCGGCCGTCCGCCGGCCTGGATGTCGGCGCTCAAGGCGAAGACAGAGCAGCCGGCGGCGCCCAAGAGGCGGGGCCGTCCGCCCAAGACCCCCCAGACGACCGATTAGCTGGACCGAGGGCAGACGGCAGCCGGCGGCCCGGACGAACCGGCCTCGGAACGTCCGGGCCTGGTTTTTGCTGTGAAAACGGCCAAAGCGATCCGGGCGGCAAAGCGCTTATTGATAGAGAAGATAGGACTTTCTCTTCTCGAGAAACGGCGCCAGGGCCTCGTTCAGCCGCCCCTCCAGCGTCCTGGGATCCGTTCTGGCGCGGATGCCGTCCAAGGCCTCCTGGCTGCCGATGAGGCGTCTCGATCCGGCCCAGTCGATCTTGCCCGGGTAGAGTTTCTCGAGCGCTGCCGCGATTTCCAGCCCTAACCGGAGGGTTGAAAAGATCTCCCGGTCGGTGACCACAAACCGAACCCCTTCAATCTGCCGCCCGCTGAAGTTGGACGCCGTGGGCGTGAACCGGACGGGGTAGACGCGGATGCCTGGAATCCACCGCTGGTTCAGATAGGAGGCCAATTCGCGGCCATTGATCCAGTCGGCGCCGATCTGCTCGAACGGCGTTCCCGTGCCTCGTCCAACCGAGTAGTTGCGGGCGTATTCGATCATCGCCACGGCGGGATAGAGCAATGCGGCATTCAGGCTGCGCATGTTCGGGGATGGGTCAATCCAGTTCAGTCCGGTGGAGTCCCACCAGTCGGAGCGCCGCCAGTTGCGCATTGCAACGACGTCGAGTTTGGCATTGATGCGGTCCTCGGCGTTGATATAGCGGGCAAGCTCCCCAATGGTCATCCCGTGCCGCAGGGGCATGACGGTGCACCCGATGAAGGAAATTTCAGAAGGATCGAGCATTGGGCCTTCCACCGCTCTTCCGTTGATCGGATTGGGGCGGTCCAGCACCATAAACCGGAGACCGGCCGCGGCTGCGGCCTCCATCGCGTTCTTCATCGTAGAAACGTAAGTGTAGAATCGGGCGCCGATGTCCTGAATGTCGAAGACGAGGACGTCGAGATCCTTGAGCATTTCCGGCGCCGGCTTGCGGTCCTTGCCCTTGTAGAGGCTGTAAATCGGCAGCCCGGAAGCGGCGTCGCGGCCATGCTCCACGTTTTCGTGATCCTGGTTGCCTTCAATTCCGTGTTCGGGCGAGAATAGGGCTTTCAATTGGACCCCTGATGCGAGCATCACGTCGATGTTCCGCCTTCCGTCGCGAGCCAGACCGGTGTGGTTGGTGATGAGGCCCACGCGTTTGCCGTTCAGGGCGGCGAAGCGGTCCTGCTCGAGGACATCGAACCCGGTGAGAGTTTGCGCGTTGCGGGCGATTGTGCGGCGGGGCGAGGCCTCAAGGTAGCTGGTCAGGGAAACGCCGCCCGGCTCGACGCCGAGCGAGGCGGCGACGATTGTCGCAACCCGTGCGCGCAGCGGCGACAGAGCCGGCCGCAGTTTTGGGTGGACGCTGTTGCTGAGCAGAATGACGTAGCTTTGCGTGACAGGGTCGATCCACACGCTGGTGCCGGTGAAGCCGGTGTGGCCGAAACTGCCGATGGGGTACAGTTCGCCGCGGTTGGCCGAGTACTGCGAGTCGATATCGAATCCGAGGCCGCGCATGACCGGCTGGTGGGGCGGCGTATTCGGCTCGGTGAACTTGCGCACAGTCATCGCCGAGAAGAGCCGTACGCCATCGAGTTCGCCGCCATTGAGCAGCATCCTGCACCAGCGGGAGAGATCGGCCGCGGTCGTGAACAGACCGGCATGTCCCGCGACGCCTCCCATGAAGCGCGTCGTCGGGTCGTGGACGACGCCGCGCAGGATCTCGCCCTTCCAGATCTCGGTCGGCGCAATCCGCGGCCGCAGCGACGGAGCAGGCTTGAATCCCGTCTCTTTCATGCCCAGAGGCAGGAAGATCTCCTCGCGTGAATACGCGTCGATTGGCCTGCCGCTGACCACGCGGACGATTTCGCCCAGCAGAATGAAGTTGATGTCGCTATAGATGAACCGCTCCCCCGGTTCGGCCACCGGCTGATCGTTCAAGGCAAGGCGGATGCCGGTGTCGTTGCCGGACCATTCGGGCTTCAGGTCGACGTCGGGCCGCAGTCCGGAAAAATGCGTGAGAAGCTGCCGGACGGTGATGCTGGACTTGCCCCCCTGGAACTCGGGCAGGTAGGTGGTGACGGGATCCTGGAGCCGGATCTTGCCCTGTTCGAAGAGCTTCATCACGGAACTCGTGGTGGCGACGATCTTGGTGAGGGAAGCCGCATCGAAGATGGTGTCCGGGGGCATCATCTCGATCGAGGGTTGGAGGCTTCTGCGTCCGTAGGCTTTGCGATGGAGGATGCGGTCGCGCTGCCCCGCCAGCAAAACGGCGCCTGGAAGCTGGTCGGCCGCGATCGCGGCCTGAATGGCCTCGTCGAGGGCGGCGGAGCCGGGAAACCGTTCCTGTGGCGACAAGACGGGTGCGGCAAGCACCGCGAGGGTGAGAAGGCGTGCCGGGTATTTCATGCGAGTTTTTGTGCGATGGAGTCCAATAGGCGGGCGAGGTCGACGTCGAGAGAAGTGACGCCGCCGGCGTCATGAGTCGTCAGGTCCACGGTCACGCGGTTGTAAACGTTGAGCCATTCCGGATGGTGGTTCCGGCGCTCAATGACAGGAGCCGCCGTCGCCATGAATCCGAAGGCGTGCGGGAAATCCGCGAACCGGTACTCACGGTGCAGCTTTCCGTTCACCAGGCTCCAACCGGGAAGCGAGGCGAGGTTTGCATCGAGTTCGGCGGGGGTCAGAGGGACAG
>JACADU010000275.1 GCA_013388415.1 Bryobacteraceae bacterium | reverse complement strand
TTCCTGCACCGTGAACTCGAAATCCTGCATGTCCTTGTAGTGCTTCTCGAGCATCGCCGTGATCTCGCGAAGCTGCTTGTACACGCCGGGATTCCAGATCTCCAGCTCGCTGATGGGCTGCGGCGTCCGGATGCCCGCCACCACGTCCTCGCCCTGCGCGTTCACCAGGAACTCGCCGTAGAACACCTTCTCGCCGCTGCCCGGATCGCGCGTGAACCCGACGCCCGTGCACGACGTGTCGCCCATGTTCCCGAACACCATCGCCTGAATGTTGCAGGCTGTGCCCAGCCGGTCCGAAATCTTCTCCATCTTCCGGTAGTAGCTCGCCTTCGGCGCCCACCAGCTCATGAACACCGCGTTGCGGCTCATGATGAGCTGCTCCCGCACGTCCTGCGGGAACTCGCGCTTCGTGTGCTTCTTGACGATCTTCTTGTACTCTTCCACCACCAGCTTCAGATCGTCCGCCGTCAGCTCGGTGTCGAGCTTCACCTTGCGCTCCGCCTTCAGCGAATCCCAAACGTGGTCGAAGTGCTCCATCTCGATGCCCATCGCCACTTCCCCGAACATTTGGATAAACCGGCGGTAGCAGTCGTAGGCGAACCGCGGATTGCCCGTCTTCTCGGCGAGTCCCGCCGTGGTGGCGTCGTTCAAGCCCAGGTTGAGAATCGTGTTCATCATGCCCGGCATCGAGAACTTCGCGCCCGAGCGAACGCTCAGCAACAGCGGGTCGGCCGCGTCGCCGAACTTCTTGCCCACCTGCCGCTCGACGATCTCCAGCGCCGCCCAGATCTGCTCATCGACTTCCGGCGGCACTTTCTTGTCGTTATCGAAAAAGACGTTGCAGACGTCCGTGATGATCGTGAAGCCCGGCGGCACCGGAACGCCGGCGCGCGACATCTCGGCGAGGCCTGCGCCTTTGCCGCCGAGCGTGTCCTTCATCGTCCCGTCACCGTCGGCGGTGCCCCCGCCAAACGAGTAAACGTATTTGCTCATATTGCTGTGCTTCTCCTATCGGACTGTTCTCTTCTCAACAGCGGATGATTTCATTCGGTCGTGGATGATGTCACGATCTCCGAGAAATCGGCGATCGAGGAAACTTGCCTGTAAAGACGATCCAGCAACGCCAGCCTGTTGCGGCGCACGGCTTCATCCGGGGCGTTCACCAGAACGGCGTCGAAGAAGCGGTCCACCGCCGGGCGCAGCGTGGCGATGATCGCCAGTGACTGCATATAATCGTCCGACCGCCGGTGCTGTTCGACGGACGCGAGCACACGGCTCGCTTCCTCATAAAGCTCCCGCTCCGGACCGGCTTCGAGCAACTCGGGATTCAATTCCCCGCCTTCGAATGCCGCTTGCTTCAAAATATTGCGAATGCGCTTGAAACTCGCCGCCAGAGGCTCGAAATTCTCCGTCTGCCTCACCAGCTTCAAAGCGAACAGCCTCGCTTCGGCGTCCACCATGTCGGAAGGCTGCGCCGCCAGCACGGCGTTGATCTCGTCGTAGGCCAACCCGCGGATCTCCTTGAAGTAGTAGCGGGCGCGCTCCAACAGGAACTCCCGCAGCTCGCCTGCCAATCCCTCCAGCGGCAGCCGCATCTTCCCCTCCACCAGCAGCTTCACGGCGCCCTGCGCCGCGCGCCGCAGCGCGAACGGGTCCTTCGATCCCGTCGGAGCCATCCCCACAGAGAAGCACGACTCCAGCGTGTCCAGCTTGTCCGCCAGCGACAGAATCCTGCCCTCCTGCGTCGCCGGGATCGGATCGTCCATCGACTGCGGCAGGTAGTGCTCGTAGATCGCCCGCCAGACCGCTTCAGGCTCGCCCTGCTCGCGCGCATAGAGCCCGCCCATCACGCCTTGCAGCTCCGTCAGTTCCTTCACCATGTCGGTGGTCAGGTCCGCCTTGGCGAGCTCCGCAGCCCGCTCCACCGCCTCGGCGGGGTGCCCTAATGAAGCCGCGATCGCGCGCGCCCGCGCCTTCACCCGCTCCGTCTTCTCCAGGTAGCTGCCCAACTTCGCCTGAAACGTAACGTGCGCCAGGTCCGCCACGCGCTCCGCCAGCTTCCGCTTCAGGTCCGACTGCCAGAAGAACCGCGCGTCGTTGAAGCGCGCTTCCAGTACACGCTCATTGCCCTTTTGGACGTAGCCCTTGCGGTCCGCCTTCAGGTTCATCACCGCGATGAAGTGCGGCGCCATCGAGCCGTCTTCGCGTTGCAGCGTGAAATATCGCTGGTGATGCCGCATGACGGTCGAGAGCACTTCCTGCGGCAATTCCAGAAACTCCTCCCGGAAGCTGCCGAAAATCGGCGTCGGGAATTCAGTGAGATAGACGATATCTTCAAGCAGCGCCGCATCCGGGATCAGCTTCAGTCCCTTGCCCCGCAGCAGTTTCTTGATCCCGTCCTGAATCCGCTTCCGCCGCTTCTCCGCCGAAAGAATGACGCCGTTCTTTTCCAGGCGCTCCTCATAGGTCGCGTGATCGAAGACGATCTCGTCCGCGCCCAGCCGGCGGTGCCCGCGCGAATTGGCGCCGCTCTTCACGCCTGCCAGCTCGAACTCGACGATCTGCTCGCCCAGCAGCGCCGCGATCCAGCGGATCGGCCTGATGAAGCGCACCCCGTCCCTGCCGGTCCAATACATCGCCTTCGGCCACGGAATCTTCGTGATCAGCCCGGGCAGCGCTCCGGCCAGAATCTCGCGGCTCTCGCGCCCCTCGATCTTTCGCCGGATCGCATAATACTCGCCCTTCGGCGTCGCCTCGGTCAGCAGGTCCGCCGGCGCGCAGTTGTTCTTGCGCGCAAAGCCCTGCGCCGCGCCCTCGCCCGCCGCCTTTGGCGGCCCCATCACCAGCTCCTCGCGGTCCGCCTGCCGGATCTCGAGCGCTTCAGCCCGCAACACCAGCCGCCTCGGCGTCCCATCCACTCTCACTGCGCCCGTCTCGAGCTGATTCTGCGCCATCGTTTCCCGGAACAGGCGCTCGAATTCCCCCAGCGCCGGGACGATCATCCAGTGCGGAATCTCCTCCACGCCGAGTTCCAGCAGGAAGGGTTGTGTCGCCTCGCTCATGCGGCCACCTCCCCGCTCAGAATCCGCTCCTGATCGCACCACGCCGCCGCCACGCCCACCGCCAGCTTCCGCACCCGCCCGATGACGCCCACGCGCTCGGTCACCGAAATCGCGCCTCGCGCGTCCAGCAGGTTGAAGTTGTGGGAGCACTTCAACACATGGTCATACGCCGCCAGCAGCGGGAACCGGCTCTTGTCTGTCCCCGAGGCGTTGTACTCGTTGACCAGCCGCTGCGCCTCGGCTTCATGCAGGTCGAGCAGTTTCCAGAGCATCCCGACGTCCGCCTTCTCGAAGTTGTAAACCGAAAACTGCTGCTCGTCGAGAAAGCGCACGTCCCGGTAGCTGACGCCTTCCACCCACTCGATGTCGTACACGCTCTTGCGGTCTTGCAGAAACGCCACCAGCCGCTCCAGCCCGTAGGTCAGCTCCGCCGGCGCCAGGTCCAGATCCACGCCGCCGCACTGCTGGAAGTAGGTGAACTGCGTGATCTCCAGACCGTCCAGCATCACCTGCCAGCCGATGCCCCACGCCCCCAGCGTCGGTGACTCCCAGTTGTCTTCCTCAAACTTCAGGTCATGCTGGTCCAGCTTGATCCCAATGGCTTCCAGCGACTCCAGATACAGGTCCATCACGTTCGCCGGCGCGGGCTTCAGAATCACCTGCAACTGCGCGTGCTTGTACAGCCGGTTCGGGTTCTCCCCGTACCTGCCGTCCGCCGGACGGCGGCTCGGCTGCACATACGCCACCTTGTACGGCTTCGGACCCAGAACGCGAAGGAATGTCTCCGGACACATCGTGCCGGCGCCCACCTCGACATCATAGGGTTCCTGGATGACGCAGCCCTGCTTTGCCCAGAATCGCTTCAGCTTGAAAATCGTCTCCTGGTAGGAATCCATGCGGGTTTCTTAAAGGCTCTCCAGTATTGGGAATGTGGTCATGCGCCGTTCCAGGTGGCGCTCAATTTCACGAAACAGAAATCGCCGTAAATCCTGACCGGTCTCTTTGTCCCAGTCGACCGCCGCCAGCGCCGCCACCGGCGTCGTCGCAATCGCCCGAGCCAGCTCCCGGCTCGCCGCGCTGACCCTCAATTCCGGCAGGAACCCGCCCAGTCTCACCGCCCAGAACGCGAAGTACGTCACTGCCCGCCAGACCGCCTTCGGCAGCCCCGCCGCCTCGCAGCCCCGCAGGTCCGCAAGCACAGCTCCAATCAGCCGGTAAAACCGTTCGTTTGTTTCCGAGGCTGGCAGCAATTGGTCCGTGACCTCCGCAATCAGATCCAGCGCCACGCTCGCCTCGTAGCAACTGATCAGCCCGAACTGCGACTGCACCAGCTCGCACGAATCGATCCGGACCAGCTCGGCGTTCTCCCGGGAGCTGTAACTGATGCGCACCTGGGAGAGCCTCTCCAGCGACGAACCGAACACACTCCGCGTCCGACGCGCCCGTTTGGCCACCCCCCGCAGTTTTCCCTGATCTCGTGTCAGGAAACTGACGACCAGATCCCCTTCGGCATAGGGGTATGTGCGGAGGATGAACGCCTCACTTGTGCGCGGCGGCATCGATGGCGCTCGTTAAAGCAAACCCCAGCTTATCACACTGCTACGTCCGATTTCCGGGCTCCCGGACGGTTTCCACATCGCCGCCGCAACACATGCTCCAGAGCCGCGGCCGTCTACTAAGGACTCGTCAGAAAACAACCATGTCATCCCGTGGGGCAGGCCCCCGGCCTGCGGCGGCCTCTCAGGCCGCCCCGGCGGGGCTATGAACCCCGCGGCGGCCTCTCAGGCTGCCCCACAAGGGCCAAACATGGCATGGTTATTTCATGAAGGGCGCTAAGCTGGAAAACACGCGATGTCAAGACCTCTTCCGCTCGCCCTCCTCTTCGCCTCGCTGCTTCTTCCAGCCCAGACTCCCCACCCCATTGCGCTCTTCGAAGCCGGCGCCGCGGGCTACAAGGGCTACCGCATTCCCGCGCTCGTCGCCACCACCAAGGGCACGCTCCTCGCCTTCTGCGCCGCCCGCAAGGAACTCGGCGATTGGGCCGACATCGATATCGCCATGCGCCGCAGCACCGACGGCGGCAAGACATGGTCCCCTATGAAGATCATCGCCAGCCGGGGCGCCATGACCGTCGATAATCCCACCCCCATCGCCGACCGCAAGACCGGCGCCATCCACTTTCTCTTTCAGGTCAACTACGCTCAGCTCTATTACATGCGCAGCGCCGACGACGGCAAGTCCTTCTCCACCCCCGTCGAAATCACTGAAGCCGCGCACAGCTTCCGCCGCGGGTGGGCGCCTGAGAGCTCCAGCGACAGGTACGGCTGGAGCGTCGTCGCCCCCGGTCCCGGCCACGGTATCCAACTCTCCAGCGGCAGGCTCCTCGTCCCCATCTGGCTTTCGCCGCACTACCGCCACCGGCCCTCCGTCACCTCCACGCTCTACAGCGACGACCACGGCAAGACCTGGAATGCCGGCGCGCTCATTCCCCAGGACCCCGCCAGCCCGCTCCTCAACCCCAGCGAACACGTTCTCGTCGAACTCTCCGGCGGCCGCGTCATGAGCAACCTCCGCAATGAAGGCAAGGAGCACCGCCGTGCTGTTACCTACAGTCCGGACGGCATCTCCAACTGGACCGCCCCTCAATTCCATCAAGGCCTCTTCGAGACCGTCTGCATGGCGAGCATGATCCGCGCCGGCGCCCGCCTCGTCTTCGCTGGCCCATCCACCCTTCCCCGCAACGACCTCCGCGTCCGCCTCAGCCTCGACGAGGGCCAAACCTGGCCGCACTCCAAGCTCCTGCTCGCCGGTCCTGCCGGCTACAGCGATATGGCCGCCTCTCCGGACGGCGTCATTTCCATCCTCTACGAGCAGGTCGATGGCGCCGGAAACCCTGACCGCAAACACAACCTGCTCTTCGCCCGCTTCCCCGTCTCCTGGCTCGCCGAGTAACGCCCAGCCGCCTTCCCGGCTCACGCTAGAGTGAACAAAGGCCGCCATGTCGGATTTCCTGCTCACTCGTCTCGGCAAACTGGGAACCCCCGTTTTTCGCCTCGGCTTCTCCGCTACGTACCGCCCCGGCAAGAACGCCTTCCACGCAGCCATCGATGCCGGCGTCAACTTCTTCTTCTACTTCGGCTTCGATTCTCAAATGACCGCGCCGCTGCGCGAAGCCATCCGGGGGCGCCGCGAGAAATTCGTCCTCGCCACCGGGGGCTATAACTGGATCCTCTGGCAGTCCAATCTCCGCAAGGCTCTTGAGCAGCGCCTCCGCCAGTTGCGCGCCGGCTACATCGACGTCTTCCTCTATCTCGGCGCCCTGAAGGGCCATCACTGGACGCCGCGCATCGCCGAAGACCTGCAAGCCGTCAAAGAAAGCGGCCTCGTGCGTGCCGTCGGTCTCTCCACCCACCATCTGCCCCTCGCTGCTCAATTGGCCGCCAGCGGCGCCGTCGATCTCCTGATGATTCGCTACAACGCCGCGCACCGTTTCGCCGAAACCCAGTTGTTCCCACATCTGAACGAGCATGGACCGCCGGTGATCGCCTTCACCGCCACTTGCTGGGCCCGCATGACTCGCCGCCCCCGCGGCTATCCTCCCTCCGCGCCGGTTCCCTCGGCGGGAATGTGCTACCGCTACGTTCTCTCAAACCCTCGCGTGGCCGTTTGCCTTTCTGCGCCTTCGAATCAGCACCAGCTCGAAGAAAACCTCGCTGAAATCCGCAAAGGGCCGCTTGATGGCGGCGAGCAAAAGTTCATGCGGCGCTTCGGCGACATCGTCGCCGCCAGGCATCGCTTCTTTCTCTGAGACGCGCCACGCTTCGAACCGCCCGCCCGCGGTCAGCCCGCGCCCGCGCTCATGGCTTTCCTGTCAACCAGCGCCAGCCATGCCGCCGCCTGTCGCCTTCTGCGGACTGACCAGAACAGGTGGATGCTCCCGAACAACAGGGCCAGGAAGCCCGTTCCCAAGCCGCCCCATTTCATCACCGGGTAAAGCTCGACGTCAGCGGGGCTCAGCGCATCGTTTCGATGCCAGCCCGTGCACAGCACATAGCCGGTGTTCAAGTCCGGAAAACGCCGCCTCAGGTCTTCCAGCGCCCGCTCATCCAGGTTCAAGTCCAGCCTCTTCAGGACGGCGCCCGACGGCCCGTTCACCGCGCTGTCATCCACCATCAGGGCCAGCCGTTTCTCAGCGGGCGCCTGGAGAACCGCCAGTATGGCGTAGTCGCGGTGGGTTCCCGCGCTGATTCCTTGGGGACGGCGCACGTGGGACTCCAGCCGCACAAGTTCCACGGTTTGCGCACGCCCTGAGAGACTGACGTCCCGTTCAGCCAGCGGCGCTTTCAGCCACTCATCCGTCGATTCAAATAGCACCACCCGGCCCGGAGCCGGCGCTATCACCACGTACGCGGCGAGCAGAATCGCCGCGATGAGGCCGAACACAATCATATAGATGGGGGCAAGCTGGGGCATGAGGCTGCCCGGATAGTCGCCGCGCCGCAAATTCGTTTCAACACGATTTATCAGCCAGGGCAAGTCGCGGTCGCCAACCTTGCCCGCGCGCCACAGATTCTGGAGCGCCCGCGGCAGAATTCTATGGCGGTCGCGTTCTGGAGTCTCGATGCCGACAGCCAGTCCCGGCGGGATCGCGTTGCTCCCTGCGGCAACTGCGGGAGCCTCGGGAGTAGCCAGATGGGCGAAGCTGGCCGATACAAGGCGATAAACAACCAAATTCCAGCTAGCCAGGCGGCCGCCCTCCCAGGGGTCGGCGGCCTCAAAGGTTCTGTGAACCCATTGCCGGACTGGAACCATGCGGAGACTGACTGTTGTCATGGTGTTACTCCGGGCGCAGCGGAAGATGGATTCTGCATTCCAACCCAGAATGCAAGCCCAAGATAGATCAACCCCCAGTATTCCGCCCGCAGCCAAAAAAGAGAGTGGCGCGGGCGGACCA
>JACADU010000274.1 GCA_013388415.1 Bryobacteraceae bacterium | reverse complement strand
CCTGAGCGCCTCTACAACACCGGCCCGGGCGCCAGCAAGATGGGTTCGCCGGACGGGTACCCACGAGCGAGGAGTTCCTTGATGAGGAGCCCTGCCATGATGGTTTTTCCTGCTCCGGGGTCGTCCGCGAGAAGAAACCGAAGCGGCTGACGCGCGAGCATCTCCTCGTAAACGGCGGTGATCTGGTGCGGGAGCGGCTCGACTATCGAAGTGTGAACCGCAAGCACGGGATCGAAGAGGTGAGCCAGGCGAATTCGATGCGCCTCCGAAACCAGGCGAAATTGCTTGCCATCGCCGTCGAATCTCCAAGGCCTTCCCGTCTCGGCAATCTCGATGGAAGCTTCGCGGTCCCGGAAGAGAAGTTCATTCCCGAGGCGTCCCTGCGGGTCTTTGTAAGTCAACTCTACGCTTGAGGCGCCGAACCACTTCACGTCAACGACGGTGACGAGCCGGCCGGGCAGAATCCCCCGCACCGAAGCTCCTCTCGTTAGGTCCTCCAGTTGAGCCATCTTGCCTCTTTGCAGTAGCTTGCTGGATACAGCAGAACCAATATTCTTTCACATCGTCCAGCAAGAGTACGAATTGGGTGATCTAAAATGTCACCGAAGCAAGGGTCATTGGGTCACCAAGAAAGCAACCTTAGTACACGATCTCCGAAGTCCCCTCACGTTTCTCCGCGTCCGCCCGGGGAGGACGGGGGTGCGCTACTGATTCGGTCCGCCGTGACATTGGAACTGGGTCGCCGAACGGACCAACTTCCGGTTTGCGCGTGACTGGGGAGCAAACCGGAAGCAGTGCTTCTCCGGGAAGGCGGCTCTACGTCCGGGTGGCCCGCCAAAGCGAATCCGCGCACCTCAGTCGATGCCGAAACCGGCTTTCAAGCACGCGCGAACCGAACTCCAGTCGAATTCAGAGAGCCGCCCAATCAGGCGTACTTCCCGCTGTAAGAGCGTCACGGGAAATAGCCTGAAAAACGACGGCTGATGGAGGCCGGCCTGTAGCCAGTGGCGCAATTCGCAGTCTGTCGGAGCGAGTTCCTTGGGGGACTGTGTTGTGATCAACCCAACGATCACGTCTGGCCTATGGCGGTGGTAGAGTTCGGTCGAGAGCACCACGGCGGGCCGGATCTTCGTCGTGCCGGCGCCAGGAAATGCGCCGACCACGACGTCACCTGGCTTCAACGCCCTTCCCGCTCCTGCTGCTCAAACCGTTCGAGAGATGCGACCGTAGCATCCCGCAGATCGTCGTCCGACCAGGAATCCGACCACTCGACAGGCCGTCCGCTTCCGAGGTCCGCGAGTTGCTGCGCCCAAACCAGCACTTTTGTGGCCTCGCCGGGCGGCAGCATCCGAACGACTTTGATGAGCGACTCTTCGTTGGCGCTGAGAACCATGGTCAATGTCTCTTCTATTCAGCTTAACGCGGCCGGCACTGCAACGTACCCCAATGCGGGGACATGGAGGTCCCATTTCATGAGACATGGCAAGCGCGCCCGCGGCCGTCAGTCTGCCCCGAAGGACAGCTTGAATCTGCCTGACCTCGACCAGGCAAGATCGACGGTTCTCAATAGCCTGCCCTCAAAGGAATCTCAGCGAGGTTACCGGCGCGCGATACACGAGTTCATCGCCTGGTACTGCTCCGAACCCGGGCTGTCGTTCAACAGGGCCGTCGTTACCCGCCACCGAATGCGCTTGGAATCGGGTCAGCTTGCGCCGGGAAGGATTAACGGCAGGCTCGCAGCCGTCAGGCGGCTCGCGTACGAAGCTGCCGATTCCGGCCTGCTGAGTCCGGATCTGGCTTCCGGAATCCGCCGAGTCAGAGGGCCGAAGAACCTCGGAGTTCGCCTTGGCAACTGGTTGATAGACGAACAAGCAAGAGCGCTCTGGCAGATACCTGACCCGACTACGCTCAAAGGCAAACGGGATCGAGCGTTGCTCGGGACACTGTTGGGTTGCGGGCTGCGCCGGAAAGAGGCGGCGGAACTGGAAGTTGCTCATCTCCAACGCCGGGAGGATCACTGGGCCATCGTCGATTTGGTTGGCAAGGGCCGCCATATTTGAACCGTAGCCATTCCGGACTGGGTCAAGAGCAGTATCGATTCCTGGCTTGTGCCGGCAGGCGTGACCGAAGGCCGCGTGTTTCGGCGCATTTGCCGCGCAGGCAAGACTTGGGGAAACGGCGTGACGGAACGGGTTGTGTGGCACGCCGTAAAGGAATGGGCCAAAAGAGCAGCCATTGAAATTCTGGCCCCGCACGACCTCCGCCGGACCTGCGCCCGTCTGTGCCGGGATGCCGGAGGAGAACTCGACCAGATCCAATTTCTGCTGGTCCACATTTCCGCCCGACGATGGCGGCAAGCAGCAGGACTCTGCGTGAGGGCACACTCCAACGAACGCACCCACGGGCGATAGCACTGCAAAACCCACGCGGCACGCATGAACAAACACCGGGAGAACTACCGGAGAAAACATCCGCGGGCAAAAACAAACCGCGACCTGGCCCGTAATGCGGGTTGGGAGTAGTTCCAGTGTGGCTTGTGACAACGCCGATCGAGCCCATTGATCACTAACTCCATTTGCGTTCTAATCGTTTCAGCGAAGAATGCGCGAAGACAAGCCGGGCTGGCTCGGCCGCTCGCCTACCATTCAGGATGTCGCCCGGCTGGCGGGCGTCTCCGCCGCCACAGTCTCGGCGGTGATCAAGGCCAACGTCCGCGTCAGCCCGAAACTCACGGAGATGGTCCGCGCCGCCATGGCTGCTCCCCATTACCAGCGGGATGAGCGCGGCCGCATTCTGCGCACCGGGCGCAGCCGCACCATCGGCGTCGTCGTCCCGGAAGTCACAAAGCCCTTTTATCCCGAGATCCTGCGCGACTTCGAACACGCCGCCCACGCCAAAGGCTACTCCGTTCTCCTCTGCGACAGCGAAAACAGCGTCGAGCAGGAGCGGGCGAATCTGGCACAACTCGCCGCCCGCCGCGTCGACGGCGCTCTCGTGGCCTGCGTGTCGTCACGAGCCACTTAGGACTGGCTCGAGAATCTGGCGCTCCCGCTCGTCTTCTTCGAGAGAATCCCCCTCGCCGGACGTTTCTCCCCGTCCACCCGGGTCAGACGGGGGCGCGCCTCTGATTCGGTCCGCCGTGACCTTGGAAGCGGGTCGCCGATCGGACCAACTCCCGGCACGTGCGTGATTCGGAAGCAGGACGAGTACGAGTCGATTTCAAGTCACCGATGAAGAACTTTCATCTGCCCCTTCCAGAGGAAACCTACACCCGTCTCCGGGCGGAGGCCGCACGGGCACAGGTCCCGGCCACGACCTTGGCGCGCAAGGCCGTCGACGAATGGCTGCGGCAACAGTCCCGCAAAGCGAGGCATGACGCGATCGCGGCCTACGCAAAGGAAATGGGGGGAACACAGCTTGATCTCGACACCGAGTTGGAGTCGGCCGGGATCGAGCACCTGAAGAAAACCGGGAAGGCAACCAGATGAAGCGCGGCGAGGTTTATTGGGCCGATCTCGTCCCGCGATCAGGATCGGAGCAGACGGGCCGGCGTCCGGTGATCCTGGTGTCCAACGACGGTTTCAACCAGACTCCTGGATGGAGATCCATCATCGTCGTTCCCATCTCCACCTCCACCTCGCAGGGCAGGCGCGGGCCGACCGTTATAGAGCTCTCGGGCGGGATCGCCGGTTTGCCCAAGACGAGCTTCGCCGTCTGCCATCAGGTGACCACTCTGGACCGGGCACAGTTGACCAAGCGGATCGGCGGGCTGCCGGCTGAGTCCCTGCGCGAAGTCGAAGAAGGGCTGAAAGCCTCGATGGATCTCGATTGACTCTTCGACTCATTGCGGCGCTGTCGACAAACAGTCTGGCGGTTGTAGAGGTCATTTGGGTGATGAAGAACAGCTTGCCGAGCGGCGGCCGAGAGCCACCCGGAAGGTGAGCGCCAGACCAACGGCCTCATGGAGACGCTTGAGATGGCGGGCGACGACATCGAGTTGAGGGAGCCAGCGGCGGTTTAGCTCCGTGCCGGGCGCGGTGAGGGCGGTCCACTGACCGCCGGTCAGTTTCGCCTGCACGCTGCCCGACCAAACGGCGCCTGGCTGGACGGGTTCGTCCTCGAGGGGACGGACGGCGTGTCCCATGAGAGCGCTAATTGAGACGGCGGCGAAGTGTTCTTTGGCTTCCTCGATCATGGCGTCCCGGCCGAAGATGGAGCCCTTGCCGATGTTGGCCGCGCCGGCGCCGCTGTGCCGCGAGAGATGGTTGGGGGAATCGTGCTGGCCGGAATGGATGAACTTGCCGGAGGCGGCTCAGATGGTCTATCGCGGCGAGGATGAAGGCGCGGCGGAAGGGCATGGTCACGCTTTCCCAATTACGCCCGCAGCCGGATCTTCGAGCTCCTTCATCGCAGCGGCGAGACGCCGTTTGAGCGACTCCACCAGAGACGCGTTGCCGGAATCCATGGCAAGGTTCTTCATCTCCAGCGGGTCGGACTGGAGGTCGTAGAGTTCGGTCTTGTCGGGTGGATTGAGATTGAGGATGAGCTTATAGCGATCGGTCCTTAGCGCCTTGACGGTTGGGCGGGCGGCTTCGGTATTGTGAATGGAATAAACGAACTCGCCGCGCCAGGGGTTGGCTCGGTTTGCCGCCTGTAACGAGAGGTTTCCAGGACCGTCCCTGCATGGACGGCTGGGGTTTCAGGCCGCAGAGGTCGAGGATGGTCGGCGCGAGGTCGACGTTTGCGACGAAGGCGCCGACTTTCTGGCCGGCTTTCACGAGCCGCGGATAGCGGACCATCATGGGGATTCGCAGCGATTCTTCATAGGCTTCCATCTTGCCGTGAAGGCCGTGCTCGCCGTGGAAGAAGCCGTTGTCGCCCGCGAAGACGAGGATGGTGTCCTCGGCCAGCTTGTTTTCGTCGAGGAAGCCGAGGATGCGGGCGGCGGAGTCGTCAACGCCCATCAGACAGCGGTGCTGGTTGCGTTCGCGTTCGGCCCAGCGCTCGAGGCTGGCCGGGGGATCGCCGGCCGCGGCTTTCCTGGCGGCTTTGCGGGCGTTGCGGGCGCTCTGCCGGGCGGGGTTCTGGCTCTTGTTGCGGACGCGCCGGGGTTTGCCTTCGTCGCCGATGAAGAAAGAAGCCGGCGGCTTGAACTCGACGTTTGCGAAGTCGTTTTCGTGGCCCGGAGCGGGCGTGAAGGGGCCGTGGCAGGCCTTGTATCCGATCCAGAGACAGAAGGGGCTGTTCCTGCGGCGGGCATCGTTCATGAAGGCGACGGCCTGATCGGTGACGATGGTGGTGTCGTAGCCCTTGAGGTCGGTCCAGACGCCATTGATGTTCTTGCGCGGGTTTTCGTACTGGCCTTGATTGATCTGCGCGGCCCAATAGTCGTAGCCGGGCTGGACGCGGTCGTCGCCGTCCATGTGCCACTTGCCGATGTGGGCGGTGGTGTAGCCGGCGTCGTGGAGGAGCCGCTGGAGGGTGGGGATTTCCTGGTTCCAGCGGGTCTGGTTGTTGATGATGGTGTTGCGGTGCGGGTACATGCCCGAGAGGAAGCAGGCGCGGCTGGGCGCGCAGAGGCTCATGGCGACGAAGGCGTTGGTGAACAGCGCTCCTTCGCGGCCGATGCGGTCGAGGTTGGGAGTCCGCATGAAAGAACTGCCGGTGATGCTCATGGTCGCGTAGCTCTGGTCATCGGTGAGCATGAAGATGAAGTTGGGCCGCGGGGCGGCGGCGCGGGCGTGGGAAGAGAGGATCCAAGGACCGCAGGCGGCCGCGCGAAGCATGGCGCGGCGGTTCAGTTGCGTCGGCATAGAAGAGGCACTCCGGAAGGCAAGTATACGCCGGCTGCGCCTGCACGGGGTAGACCCGGTTCAAATGCGATCCGGTTCGATGGCGGTCCGATTGCAGATGACGTTGCCAGTGTTGAGGGCGCCCGCGGGCTCAACCAGCAGCACTCCGACTTTGCTCCCGGCGACAGGACGGCGCTCAACGCGGCGCGGGACGATGAGAAGCTCGCCGGGTTCGAGTTACGCGGCGCAGGCGGCGGCTCAGTCCGGAAGGCTGAACTTCGCGGTTGAAGGCGAGTCGCCGGTCTTGCGGGCGCGGCCGTTGGCGGCGAGGTGCTCGAGGATGAGGTAGGCGGCTTCGGGCGGCGTTTCGGGGGCGAGTTCGGCGGGGGACTGAGGTTCTCTGGTGAGGGCGCTCAGCAACTCCACCTGCCATTTGAGCACCTCGTCCGCAGCCTCCTTGCCTGCCAGGACGCCGGGCTGGTGATAGGCGTTGATGTTGACCAGATTCGCGTACAGTCCGACGGCACGCTCAAACAGAGCGATGAGGGCGCCGACCGAACGGGCATCGACCCTGGGGACGGTAATCGTCATCGACTGGCGGGCTTTTTCGGTGAGCGCCTTGCGCGTGCCGAGGTAGAAGCCGTCGAGGTAGTCGCCGGCGCGGATTCCGGGCGCGACCTCGAGCGTGCTGCCGCCATCCTCCAGGACCCGGATGAAGACGACGAAGAAGTTGTTGACGCCGTCGCGGAGCTGCTGAACGTAGGCATGCTGGTCGGTTGAGCCTTTGTTGCCGTAGACCGCAATGCCCTGTTCGACGACATTGCCGTCCAGGTCGAACTGCTTGCCGAGAGACTCCATGATGAGCTGCTGGAGGTAGCGCGAGAAGAGCAGCAGGCGGTCCTTATAGGGCAGAACGACCATGTCTTTCTCGCCCTTGCCGTTGGTGGCGTGGTGCCACATCAGCGCCATCATGGCGGCGGGGTTTTGGCGGGTGACCGGATTGCGCGTGGCGGCGTCGGTCAGGCGGGCGCCTTCGAGCAAAGCGTCGATGTCGAGGCCCTGCAATGCGGCAAGGACGAGCCCGACGGCGCTGGTCTGGGAGGTCCGCCCGCCGATCCAATCGAACATCTCGAACCGCGCCTTCCAGTTTTCGGCAACCGCCTGCTTGTCGAGGGCGGAGCCGTGCATGGTGACGGCGACGGCATGCCTGGCGAAATCGAGGCCGCAATTGCGGTAAGCGTTCTGCACCAGGATCATGCCGTTTCTGGTTTCGGGGGTCCCGCCGGACTTGGAGATCACGACGGTCAGGGTCTGCTCGAGCCTGCCGTGGATTTGAGCGAGAACGCGGGCGATTCCATCCGGGTCCGTGTTGTCCAGGAACCAGAGCCGCAGCTTGTCGGTGGAAGGGTGCCCCAGAGCGTCGGCAACGAACATGGGCCCGAGCGCGGAGCCGCCGATGCCGATGGAGAGCACGTCGGTGTAGTGCCTGGCGGCGTGGACTCCGGCGGCGAACTTTTTGACCGCGGAGACGGTGGCCTCGATCTCCGCTCCGAGGCCAAGCGGCGCGAGTTCTGGAGCGCGAAGCCAGTAATGCCCCACCATCCTCTTCTCGTCGCGGTTGGCCACCGAGCCGCGCTCGAGTTCGGCCATCTCCGAAAAGGCCTCTTGCATCCTGGTTTCCATCTCTTCCAGCCACTGCTCGGTGAAATTCATGCGGCTGATGTCGAGAGTGAGCCCGACAGAGGGAATGCCGGTGAGGTAATCGCAGAATCGTTGCCAGGTCATGCTTTGTCTATTGTCTCTTTTCTGAGAAGCCTACGACTTCGTACTCGAAGTCGGTGTAACTTCTGATTTTGCCAGCGAGCCAAAGGACGACCCGGGGGTTGCGGCCGCCGGAGGCGACGATGGGGCGGAGGTTGTCGCGAGTGGAATTCTGTGTGACGGCGGTCCAGCGCCATTTGCCGAGAGCCGGTTTGCGGGCGCGGTAGATTTCCCAGTGCCGCTGGCCGTCGGCCTCGCTCTTCAAGGGCGCGCCGGTGGCGGGATCGGCGTTGGTGGAGATGAAGACGGTCTCGGTATCGTGCGGGTCGAGCGCAACGAGACCCGTGTAGTCGTCCTCGCCGGCGTAGAGCCTGGAGCCGCCGAAAGCGATCTCCTCAACCTGCCACTCGTTGCCGTCCCAAGCGGCGCGGTGATAGCGGAAGTCGTGCCCGCCCTGTTTCGGCGGCAGCCCTGCGGAGTCTTTCTGAGTCGAGAAAACGACCACCGGGCGGCCGCGGGCGTCGAGATGGGCATCGTGAACCCAGGCGACGTTGTTCGCGTCGCCCTTGAAGACGAGGGTTCCCTGCTCGGGCGACTTCAGCCCTTCAGCGATCGAGGCGAGGCGATTCCCGCCGCTTGCGAAGAGCTGGCCGCCGCGGAAGACGGCGTGGTAGACGCTGTTGTCGAAATCGCGGGGGTGCCCGCCGGTGTAGAGGAGATGGACGGAATCGCGGCCGTTCGAGCAGTATTTGACGTAGGGCCGGTGCCGGAACTGCGTGGGGACATCGATGAGGACGCCGCCGGCTTTCCAGGTTTCCCCCATGTCGCCGGACCACGCATAGGATGGCTTGAAGGAGTTGTCGAAACCGCGGTAGAAATCGTAGATCCGATTTTCGGCGGAGAGGTAGAAGAGATTCTGGTAGGTGGCGCGGGTTTTCGCCGAGGGGATGAACACACGCTCTTCGCCCCATTGGTGGCCGCGGCGGGCCTGGGTCGAGATGCGATAGTAGATCTTTTCCTCGCGGCCGTGCTGGGCGTACATGGTGACGAGCCTGCCGTCGGGGCGGACAACGAAGGCGGGCGAGTTGTGGTCGTCGAGCCATTGGCGGCGCTCATCCGGGGTGCGCGGCGACTTGAGAGCGAAGCTCCGCGTGGAGTTCTTCGCCAAATCGTACTCGAAGACCTCCACCTGGCCTCTGCGGTTCGGGTCGGTCCGGCCTGAGGCGACCACTCCGCCGATCACCCTGCCGTCCAGCAGCAGGACGCGCTCGTCCTCGAACCAGCACCAGCCGCCGTCATCGTGGAACCTGAGGAGACCGGCGGGTTGGGCGGGCGCGGCGAGGCCGGCGAGAAAGCCGCGGCGGGAAATGGTCATGACAGTCTGAATTCTATAATGGACGCTATGCGTTCTCTCGCTTTGATGCTGGCTGCGGGATTAGCCGTGGCCGCCGCCGACAAGTGGACCGTGGACGACATCCTGATGCAGGAGTCGGCCATGGGCCTCGACATCAGCCGGGATGGCAGGATCGCCGTCTATGCGAAATCGAAAATGGACAAGGAAAAAGGCGAATCCATCTCGCATTTGTATCTGAAGGAGCTTGCCGGAGGCGACGAAGTGCAGTTGACGCGCGGGCAGGATTCGGCGTCGTCGCCGAGGCTGTCGCCCGCAGGCAGGCTGATCGCGTTCGTGACGAGCAGGCGGCCTGCCGGCGCGCCCGCCTCAGGCGGCGGACCGGCGGCTCAGGGCGGGGCCGAGGCTGGCGCGGGGCCGCAAATCTGGCTGATGAACACGCGGGGCGGCGAGCCTTACGTGTTGACAAAGTTCGAAAGGGGTGTGCGCTCCTTCGGCTGGCTGGACGAGAAAACCCTTCTGGTTGCGGCGCCGGAGGCGCCGGCGCTGTACGACCAGGAGATCAAATCGAGGAAGGACACGTCGCAGGTGGTCGACGACGAGCAACATGCCCCGCCGGTGAGGCTCTTCAAAGTGGAACTGCCCTCCGGCAAGGCGACGCGCTTTAGCCGCAACACGGACCGGATCACCGAAGTCACCGTTTCGCCCGACGGCAAGTGGGCGGTGACGTCGCACAACCGTTCGCTGTCGGAGACGTACAACCAGAAGATCAAGCCGGTTTACTTCCTCTGGGAAATGACGTCCGGGGCAGGCACGCAGCTTTTCGCAGACGGCAGGACGCCGCTGCGCGACGTGCAGTGGGCGCTCGATTCCAAGGGCTTTTACTACAGCTACGCGTACTCATCGCATCCGTTGTATCTGAACGCCTACGTGATGCGCGCGGGCTGGTTCGATCTGGCATCGAAGACGGCGTCGCCGGTTGATCTACAGTGGGAGAACGGCCTCGCCGGACGGATGGCGGCGCTGCCCGACGGCGGGTTCCTCGCGCTGCTGGCCGACGGCGCGCGCAACCGCGCCGCGCGCTACGCGCGCAATGGAGCCGGCTACACGCGCACTTGGATCGAAGGCGATCACGCGGCGCACATTTTCAGTTTCACGACCACCGAAGACGGCAAACAGGTGATCTACAACTACACCAACTCCTCGACGCCGCCTTCCTGGCAGCTCGCGGCGCTGAACGGAGCGAAACTCGAAAACCCCAAGGCGTTTGTCGAGTTCAATACGGGTTTCAAGAAGAAAACGATCGCCCGGACGGAGCTGGTCACCTGGAAGGGCGCGCTGGACGAGACTGTCGAGGGCATCCTCTACTACCCGCACAACTACAAGGAGGGGCAGAAGCATCCGCTGGTGGTGATGATCCACGGCGGGCCGCACGGCCATGATGCGGACGCCTGGCGCGAGAGCTGGGGCTACCCACACCAAATGATGGCGGAGCGCGGGGCGTTCGTCCTGAAACCGAACTATCACGGCTCGTCGAATTACGGCCTGAAGTGGAGCGAATCGATCGGCGGAGGCAAGTACAACGAGCTCGAGTGGGTGGACGTCGAAAAGGGTGTCGATTCGCTGATCGCAAAGGGGCTGATCGATCCGGCGAAACTCGGCGTGCTGGGCTGGTCGAACGGCTCGATCATCACCATCGAGCTCACGACACGGACCACGCGCTACAAGGCCGCCGGCGCCGGCGCGGGGGACGTGAACTGGATCTCCGATTGGGGCAACTGCGCTTTCGGCGACAGCTTCGACCAATACTACATCGGCAAGACCCCGATGGATGATCCGGAGCTTTATATCAAAAAATCGCCGCTGTTCCGCATGAGCAAGGTGACGACGCCGACCATCATCTTCTTCGGCACGGAGGACAAGCAAGTCCCCACCGAGCAAGGCTGGCAGCACTTCCGCGCGCTCCAGCACTACGGCAAAGCGGGGACGAAGTTCGTTCTGTTCCCGGGCGAGGGGCATGGTCCCAGGAAGTACGTCCACCAGAAGCGGAAGCTGGATGAGGAGCTGGCGTGGTTCGACAAGCACCTCTTCGCGACGTCGACCGACACGAACGAAGCCTTGAAGCCGGCGTCGCCGCTGGCGGCGGTTTTGAAAGCGGCCAAGGCAGCCGAGCTGCCGGAAACCGTGGAGCGCGGAGCATTCGCGGTGTCGCGTTTCGAGGTGACGCGGGCGCAGTTCAAGGCGTTCGACCCCGCCTATCAGTTCCCTGCCGGAACCGAGCATTATCCGGCCTCCGGCGTCACCTTCGAGAAAGCGAAGGCATACTGCGAGTGGCTGTCGAAGAAGACGGGCCAGACATGGCGGCTGCCCACAGAAGAAGAGGCGAGCCCGCTGCTGAAGGCCAGCCGGACGGAGAACACGCTGGATCTCTGGGCGGGCTACTCGCTGAACCTCGACGACGCGAACCGCCTCGCTTCGGTGGTTGAGGCGCTGCCCGCGGACCGGCTTCTGAAGCCGGTCGGATCCTTCCCCGGCTCCGGCGACGACCCGGTGTATGACCTCGGCGGCAACGTCGCCGAATGGGTTGTGGCGAAGGATGGCCAAGGGAAGGCGATGGGCGGCTCGGCGGACAGGCCGGCCGACGTCCTGGAAACTCAGGCGGCGCGGCCGGCCTACATCGGACTGCGGCCGGTGAGGGAGGTGAAGTGAGCCGATGGAACTCGCGCGGAGACTTCAGCTCAAGCCGGGCGCATCGATCCGAGTCGTGAACATGCCGAAGGGCATTGTCCTGGAACTGCCCGTTCAGCCGAAGTCGAAGAACATTTTATTGTTCGCCGCCAGCCGGCTGGACCTCGCCAGGCACGCGCCCGTGATTCTGGCCAAGGCGACAGACGAAGACTTGATCTGGATCGCGTTTCCGAAGAAATCGGGGCCGATCCAGACCGATATCGGCCGCGATCACGGGTGGGAACCGGTGACCGAGGCCGGCTGGCAGGGGGTCCGGCTGATCGCCATCGACGAGACATGGTCGGCGATGCGAGTGCGGCCGGCGAAACGGTAGGCCGGCCGGTGAAGCCGCCGAGATCTGGACGCCCCCGCCTCACGGGATCTTCCAGGCGCCGGGGTTAGGCGAACTGTCTGGGGCGGCGGCGACTCTCCGCAATTCCTGCGAGTCGATCCAGTTGACTGAACAACCGGGGCAATTGTCGATCACGATGTTGCCCGGTCCCGCGTAGGGGTGAGTGTCCATCCGCCTGGAGCAGAGCGGGCAGTCGATTGCCCGGCTGAGTTCCGCCTGTTCGAACTGCCGGGGCGGAAAGGGCTTCTCCCCGGGCTTCAGACGCAGGTGCGCAACAAGAAACAGAAAAGTCTCCGACGCGATCAGGCTCCCGCGACAATTTGGACAATGAAGCAAGGATTGTCCGAGGATGGCGGCTTCGGACAAGGGAAGCCGGCAGAGCGGACACAAGCGGCCTGTGGGCGAACCGGTGACGACGATTCCATCGGCATTCACCTCCGGATGGTGGATTGAGCGGCAGGAATCGCAGACCAGGAACTCCTGGCCGGGTTCGTGACGCATTGGAGCGCCGCAGTTCGGGCAGTTCATTTCTGTGACCTCTATGATGACGCCTCTGCCAATGCCAGAGCGCCGGCGCCCTGCGGAACGATGTCCCACCACGGCGGCGCGCCATTGATCTCGACGAGCCCGCCGGCGTGCTCGTGATTCAGCCGCCACTGCGCCTGGCGCGCCCACCAGCAAGCGTCGTCGACGGTCAGCGTGGCGCAGACGTCGCCACACAGGCTGAGCATGTTGATGGCGAGCCCGGTCACGGAGAACTCGGCTCCGGCGCGGACAAGGCGGCGGTACTCCGGCTCCCGGCTGATGCCGCGCCCATGTTCTTCCATGCCGAGAACCTCCTCGAGCAGTTCCTGGAGGGCGCTTTGCCGGATCGATTTGCCGGGAGTCAGCATGCCTGCTGGAACGACGTGAAGCTTCTTCGACCGGATCCCAATCCGTGACGGGGCTCTCCTTGCGGCGAGAACGCGCCAGCCGCGCCCGCAGCGCCGGCGGACCACCATGCTGACCCCGAGTCCCGCCGCCCTGCCGGTTCCGTCCTGAAAGGGGTTGGCAGAGCGCTCTTCCACGTGGCGGCGCAGCAGCAATTTCGATTCGAGCTCGCCCCAGCAAGCGCGCTTGCCCCGTGAGCACCACTCGCCGAGAGAGGCGAGCAACTCCCACTCCAGCGCGTAGCAGGTGTCCAGCATGTCGAAGTAGCCGCAGCGTGAGACGGTCAGGTGGTTGGAGTCCGCGCTCATCATCCGGAGGACCGGTCCATTGAAGGAGGCGGCTCCCCACCGCGCATACAAGGCGCTGAGCGCCCGCTCACACAGGAAGGGATTCTCGCGCGCCGAGCGCCGCAGGGCCAAGCCGGGAAGCGCAACGGAGACGACCGGGTACCGGCCGCCCCGCCACTCGAGCAGCCGCCGGGGTCCGTAGCGTCCGGCCAGCCACTCGAGCAGCCGCGGGCTGTGTAAACCACGGTTGGCGTAGAAGTTAGATCGCTCCGGATCGAGGAGCAGCGCGCGGACTGTGGAGTAGGGATCGGGCACTTCAGGCAAGCTACCACACCTCAATTCGGCTAAGCCTATCCGATATAGTAGAGTTTCGTGGTATTTCATAACCATGGCCTCTGAGAAGCTGCCATACAAGCCGAATCCCAAAGCGCCGCGCGCCGTCCTTCCGGTTCTGGATCCGCAGAGACGCGCCTCCACGCCGGAGGAGGTGGCCTTGGGGTTCACTCCGGAGCAGGCGCTGGCGGAGGCGCAGCGGTGCCTTCAGTGCGAGAAGCCGAAGTGCGTCGAGGCTTGTCCGCTTCATATCGACATCAAGCGTTTTATCCGCCGCCTGGCTGAGGGCGACGCTGCGGGCGCGCTCGATGTGATCAGCGAGGAGAGTCCTTTTCCTGGGGTTTGCGGGCGAGTCTGCCAGCATGAACTTTTCTGTGAAGATGCCTGTGTGACAGGAAAGAGATGGGAGCCGGTGGCCATCGGCAGTCTCGAGCGCTTTGCCGCCGACCACGCGCGCCTGCGGGCGCAGGAGTTGAGCCCGAACGGCGCCCGCCGCCCCACAGGACCGAAGGTGGCGCTGGTGGGCAGTGGTCCGGCTTCGCTGATCGCAGCGTATGATCTGGTCCGGTGGAACTACCGGGTCACGATCTTCGAGGCGTTGCACAAGCTCGGGGGAGTGCTCGCTTACGGCATCCCGAACTTCCGGCTGCCGCGCGAGATTCTGGCCGAGGAGATCGCGCGGCTCCAGAATCTCGGCGTCGAGTTCGTCCCCGATTTCATCGTCGGCAAGACCGCCACGCTGGAAGATCTGTTCGAGGAGGGGTTCGAGGCGGTTTTTGTGGGGACCGGCGCGGGGCTGCCTTATCTGATGGGCATTCCCGGCGAGAACCTGACGGGCGTCTATACGGCCAACGAGTTTCTCACGCGGATCAACCTGATGGAGGCGTTCAAGTTTCCCGAGTCGCCGACTCCGGTCCGCGTCGGCAAGCGAACGATTGTCGTTGGGGGCGGCAACTCGGCGATGGACGCCGCCCGGTGGGCGCGCCGGTTTGGCAGCGAAACCACGGTGCTGTTCCGCCGCGGGCGGGCGGAGATGAGGGCCCGCATCGAGGAGATCGAGCACGCCGAGGAGGAGCAGGTTCACTTTCACTTCCTCGCGGCGCCGGTGGCCCTGATTGGCGACGAGAAATTCCATGTGAAGGAAATGGAGTGCATCCGCATGGAGCTCGGCGAGCCTGACTCGAGTGGACGCCCGGCGCCGGTTCCGATCGAAGGCTCAAACTTCCGGATTCCGTGCGATACGGTGGTTGCCGCAATCGGACAGGCGCCGAATCCGACGTTGCAGCGGGCGACGCCCCAACTTCTAACCAAGCGCGGGAAGATCGTCATCAACGAGGAGGGCGAGACCTCGATTCCGCGGGTGTTTGCCGGCGGCGACGTCGTCCGCGGCGGTTCCACGGTCATTCTGGCCATGAAAGACGGCCGCGCGGCGGCGGCGGCGATTCACAAGGCATTGTCGTCATGAACCTGATCCTTACCAAGCGTGTACTGGCCCCCGAGGTCACCCTGTTCGAGATTGTGGCCCCGCGCATCCAGCGGCGGTGGAAACCGGGGCAGTTCGTCATCGTCCGGCCGCTGTCCACCAGTGAGCGGATTCCTCTGACGCTGGTGACCAGCGACGCCGCGCGGGAGTCGGTCACCCTCGTCGTTCAGGCCATCGGCCGGACCACTCGTGAGCTTGCGGCGCTGGAAGCCGGCGAGAGCGTCGCCGACGTTGTCGGGCCGCTTGGCGAGGCTGCGACCACGACGACGGGAGAAAAGGTCGTTTGCATGGGCGGCGGCGTCGGCGTGGCGGAGTTGCTGCCGGTCGCGAAGGCCTTCCATGACGCCGGAAACCACGTCACCGCACTGTGCGGCGCGCGGTCCGACAACTACCGCATCCTCGACGCCGAACTTCACGCAGCGGCCGACGTCGTCGAATGGGCGACCGATGACGGCAGTTACGGCTTTCACGGGAACGTGGTTCAACTGCTTCAGGCCGTCGCCGGACCCGGGAGCTTCAGCGTGGGCCACGTCATCGGCCCAATTCCCATGATGAAGGCGGCAGCCGAGGCGACGCGTTCCTGGGGCATGAAGCTCTACGCTTCGCTCAATCCGGTGATGATCGACGGCACGGGCATGTGCGGCGGATGCCGGATCACGGTGGGCAACGAGGTGAAGTTCGCCTGTGTCGACGGGCCGGAGTTTGACGCCCACCTCGTCGATTTCGAAGAACTGGCCCGGCGCACACGCGCTTACAGGGACATGGAGCAGGCGGCGCTCGAACATCTTTGCAGGCTCCAGCAGGTGTAATAGAACAGGCGGCGTCCGAGGTGCGCGGATGGAGAAAGAATTCGAAGGCAAGGTGGTTTTCGTCACGGGCTCCGGGCGCGGGCTGGGCCGGGCGATTGCGGACCGTTTCGCCGAACTTGGGGCGGATGTCGCGATCCACGACCTGAGTTGGACATCGCCGGCGAAGTACGGCGAGGCGGCGGATTTGGGCGAAGCCGCCGCGGCGATCGCCCGGAGCGGCGTCCGCTGTGTCGCCGTCGAAGGCAACATCGGTGATCGTGGCGCCATTGAGGCCATGGCGGCGAAGATCCACGCGGAACTCGGTCCGGTCGACGTCCTGGTCAATTGCGCCGGCGGCGACATCGGCGCGGCGGGCGGCAAGCCAAACCCGAACAATGCGCTCGACATCAGCGAGGAAGATATCCGGACGCTGACCAACAACAACCTGATCGGGACGATGCTGGTGTGCCAGGTGTTCTGCAAGCCGATGGTGGAACGCGGCAGCGGCGCGGTGGTGAACATCGCATCGGCGGCGGCGCACTTCGGCACATCGCCTGAAGTGGTTTACTCGAGCCTGAAGGCGGCGGTGGTTCATTACACGCGCTGCCTGGCTGCGGAGTTGAGGCCCCACGGCGTGCGCGTGAACGCGGTGAGCCCCGGTCCCACCAAGACAGCGCGGTTTGTCAACACGCGCGTGGTGGACCCCGCGATGATGACTGCCGGCAAATCGCTGGTCCGCTATGGCGAGCCGGCTGAGATCGCCGACGCCGTCGTCTTTCTTGCCGGACCGCGCGCCCGCTTCATCCACGGGCAGGTGTTGCGTGTCGATGGCGGCATGACGCTTTACGCCGGCTAACGCCCCTCTCTCCGCTCCCACCCCTTCTTGAACAGGGGGATCACGTTTTCCTGCGCGTAGGGGTGCTTCCTGATCTCCTCGATGTTCAGGTCCATGCCCAGCCCGGGGCGGTCCGGAATCTCGATGCAGCCATTGACGACCTCGACGTGGTTGGTGACGATCTCCTTCTCCCAAGGTTCATTGAACTCATCGAAGATCTCGTGAATGAAGAAGTTGGGCAATGACGCGTTCAGTTGAACGCAAGCGGCGGAGCACACGGGTCCCTGTGCGCTGTGCGGCGCGACCATGCCGAGGTGCGCGTCGATCATGTCGCAGATCTTGCGCGTGGCGAACAGCCCGCCGAGGTTCAAAGGCTCCGGCTGGAGATAGGTGATCAGCCCGCCTTCGAGAAGTTCGGCGAACTGCTGCTTGTTCGAGAAGCTCTCGCCGGTGGCGATGGGCACCGGGCTGCGGCGCGCGACTTCGAGGGTCTCACGGATGGTCAGATGGTCCGTCGGTTCCTCGAACCATGCCGGGCGGTAGCGGGCCATCGCCTCGGCGAACTGCACTGCCGTGCCGACGTTGAAGCGGCGGTGGCCCTCAATCAGAAGATCGACGCCGGGTCCGACGGCGTCGCGGACGGCGGCGATGATGTCGAGCGACAGATCGAACTCCTGGCGCGGCATCAGGCGCCAGTTGTCGCCGAACGGGTCGAACTTGAGCGCGGTGTAGCCCCGCCGGGCGACCTCCTTCGCTTTTTCAGCAAAGCTCTCCGGGGTGCGGGGACCGCGATACCAGCCGTTGGCATAGGCGCGGAGCTTCTCGTGGCAGCGCCCGCCCATCAGGTTGTAGATGGGCTGTCCGGCCGCCTTGCCGATGATGTCCCAGCAGGCGATTTCGATGGCGGACACAGCGCACATGTGCACCTGCCCGCCCTCGGAGTAGATGTCGCGGATCAGTTTCTGCGAGAGGATCTCGATTTGGAAGGGGTCGAGACCGATGATGAGGGGCGAGAGTTCGTGGATGGCGGCTTCAATCGTGCGCGCGAAATAGTTGAGCGTTCCTTCGCCGATGCCGTAGAGGCCTTCGTCGGTGATGACTTTGGCAAACAGCCAGTTCTTCCACGGATTGCCCGCGATGTAGGTTTCGACCGCTTTGATCTTCATGGCGTGAGTCCGGTCATTGATTCTATCGAGGACAGCGGCGGCAGCGGCGGCGGTGGGTCTCAGGCCAGATCTCTGATGCGG
>JACADU010000405.1 GCA_013388415.1 Bryobacteraceae bacterium | reverse complement strand
GGGTCCGCCTCTCGCTGACCCCTGAGTGCGATACTGGACAAGAATGCAGTGGATTCCCACTATCCTCATCGCGGCGGCATGCGCCAGCGCTCAGCCTCCGGCTATCGCGACAGGCACCGCCGTGGGCTCGCGCATTCCCGCGTTTGAAGCCACCGACCAAACCGGCAAGCTCCAAACCTTCGAATCCCTTCGCGGGCCCAGCGGTCTGGTTCTGGAATTCGTCCGTTCCGCCGATTGGTGACCCTGGTGCAAAACCCAACTCGTGCAGTTGGAACAAAAGAAGGCCGAATTCGCTAACCAGGGCTTCAACGTCGCCGTCATCTCCTACGACAGCGCCGCCGTGCTCAAAGCCTTCGCTGACCGCGTGGGCATCACGTACCCGCTACTCTCCGACCCGGATTCGAAGATCATCCGCGACTTTGGCATCCTCAACGAAACCGTCCCCAAGGGCACACCGTTCTACGGCGTCCCTTACCCAGGAACCTACATCCTCGACGCCCGCGGCATCGTCCTCAAGAAATTCTTCGAAACCGACTACAAAGAGCGCTACACCGCCGGCAGCATGCTGTTCCGCGCCGCCCCCGCCTCTGCCCGCGACGGCTGGAGCGAAATCGAAACCCGCCACCTCACACTCCGCTATCGCGCCGCCGACTCAACCATCCAGGGCGGCATGACCACCACTCTCGCTATCGAAATCGCCCTCAAGCCCAAAATGCACGTCTACGCCCCCTCGGTGACGGGCGGCTACATCCCAGTCCGCTGGACGATCGACCCGCAACCCGCTTTCAAACCGCTGGACCCCGAATGGCCCCCGGCCAAGACCCTCCACCTTCCGGCGATCCAAGAGACGCTGCCTGTCTTCGAAAAAACCTTCACCGTCACCCGCGACCTCACCTTCGCCCAGCAGAACGAGCTATTCGCCGCCGCAGGCGACAGCAAGCGCCTTGCCGTCTCCGCCACCTTCCGCTACCAGGCTTGCGACGACAAGGAATGCCACCCGCCGGTGAACGTCCCGCTCTCCTGGAGCTTCACCGTCGAACCCCTCGACCGCACACGCGTCCCCGAACCCCTCCGCCGGAAGTAGCGGCCATCACAATTCGGGCACAGGCTTCGGCATCTGACAGAGCATCATGGTGTTTGAGCGGAATGCGCAACCTAGAGGCGACGGTTTCCAAGTCCGCCGGTCGAATCCCAAGCACTTTCCGTGCTAACAGCATGGAGCACCTGAACTCCAGGGTTGGAGTGCTCAGGCCGGCAGTTGAGCAGCACGCGGTCAAGACGGAACGGTCGAACGCCGCGTTGTGCGCTGCAAGAAACTCAGCACCTCTCAACAATTCGCGTGCCTCAAGCCAGACCTCGCGAAAACTCGGTGCCGAGCGGACCATGTCCCAAGTGATTCCGTGAATATGGGTGAATTGGAATTCACGGCTGGGCGGACGAATGAGCCAGTTTTGTCTGGCTGCTATTCTCCCCCCATCCACCAGCACCAGACCGAGCGAACACGCGCTGTCTCGTGCTTGATTTGCAGTCTCAAAGTCAAGTGCTGCGAATGTGGTGTGCTCCATACTTCCCCCGCAATGATGCCGGCTTGGTCGCAGGTTCGTCCGCGCAGGCAAAACCTCATGCGACACGCAACAAATCGGCGGATCCTGGATTCCGCATTATAAATCTACCGGTTGTTGTACGCGGCCGCCGCACCCGCTCATCACCGCTGTGCCAGACTGAAGATCCTCAACCCATTCCAATAGGCCCTTTCGGCGCTTTGCGTTCGTGTTGCAGGTGCAAGGTGCAACCCACCCGGGGATGCCACGGCGCTCTTGCTCCGTCAAGACAGAACGGGTCATCGTTGAGGCCAGGCAACTCGCGCGGCCGCCGGCCAAAGCGCGCGGAGCTGATTGTGAGGGGGAGGCCGGTGGCGGTGAAGAAGCTGACGGCGGGCGGGCAGTTTCTGGAATTGGAGTTCAGCGTAAGGTTGGCGAAGAGCAGTTGGATGGCGGTGCGGATTCTGGCTTCGTCGCACACGAGTCCGGTTTTCGCGCTGGTGGACGGGAAGCCGGTGCGGGCGTCGAGGGCGAGTGCGGAGTGGTGTTTGAACGCAGTAAATCAGTGCTGGATGCAGAAGTCGGCGCAGATCCGGGCTGGGGAAAAGAAGGAGGCGCGGCGGGCGTATGAGCATGCGAGGGACGTTTCCAGGAGGCTGATGGGGGAGTGCGAGGAGCGAACGGGGCCGCCCAATGCCTTAGCGGAAGCCCTCCGTGAGAGTGAGGTCAGCGCCCGAGTGGTCGATCTGGGAGTAGAGTAGAAACCGTCTACGCCCCGCCGTGTCGTCCCGGCAGCCGTCCCGCTCGCTTCCGCGCCAGATAGATCGTCCGGCAGCCCCGCTGCATCTTGAAATACTGCCCGCCATCCCATGTCCGGATCTTGTCGAATCCGGCGCCATGCAACGCCCGCCGCATCTCTTCGCCGCTCCAGCAGACCTCTTCCACACGTTCCTTCCGCCTGCGCCACAGGGCGCCCTCGCGGATAAACCACTCCACATCGCACCACGCCCTGTCTCGCGCATGATCGTTGCCGTTTCGCATCACCAGCGCCAGACCCGGCTTCTCGATCCAGAACGTGGTGCACCAGTATTGCCTGAAACCCTTGCGGTTGTTCACGTCGAAATAGAAATGGCCGCCCGGCTTGAGGGCCCTCGCCACGGCCTCGGCGACTTTGCAGAGATCTTCCTTGCGCGGTACATGATTCAGCGCGTCGTACTCGCATGTGATCAGGTCCACCGGCTCCGGCAGCCTGAAAGTTCGCATGTCCCCGCGGATCACTCGTACCGGCAATCCTGCCGCCGACGCTTTCTCTCTCGCGAGTTTGCACATGCCGGCAGACAGGTCCACGGCGTAGACCTTCTTTCCACTTCGCGCCATCTCCAGAGCGGTGTCGCCGCCCCCGCAGGCGAGATCGCACACACTCCCGGCTGCGGGAAGAATCCGATGGAGCAGCCGGTCCCTCGCCTTGTCCATCGGCTTTCTGAAAGAGC
>JACADU010000273.1 GCA_013388415.1 Bryobacteraceae bacterium | reverse complement strand
CTGGCCAGCGGCTGCGCGTAGTTGTCCGGGAGGCCGATCGCCGTGTATGGGAAGTTGGCCCCCCAATCGAAGTGGTAGCCCGCGAGCATGTTCCGCGGGTTGACCGAAACCTGCGCGTGGGTGACGCAGTTGGAGGCCGGAATCCGGTATCTCGACCTCAGCATCTCGGTGAGAATCCTCAACGCGTCCACCTGCGCCGGCGTCACCGCCGCCTTGGCGTCGCCCGAAACCGTCTGTGTCTCCACCGAGACTCCGAGAAAGATCCGGTTGAGATTGACGTACGCCCACTCCGAGTCGGCCCAGACCGAATAGCCGGCGTGGTTCGCCGCGTCCGACTCGCGCACGATCCGCCAAACCCGGCCGAACCTGTCGATCAGATAGTGATAGCTGCGGTTCTCCTGAACGTAGGCGAGCAGCCCGGCGCCTGCCCGCCGGAGTTTGTCCCGCTTCGACTCTTCGAAGGCGTGCTGCAAGCTCTCCGTGGTGTGGTAGACGATGCCCGCCGGGTCCTGCCTGTCAAAGCCCTGTGGCTCGGGTCCGTTCAGCTTCCAGGCCTTATACTGCCGCCGTTCGTTCTCGACTTCGTGCTCCCTCTCGACCCGCAGTCCATTGGACCAGACTTCCTGTCTCGCATTCCGCTCCACCAGCCACACCACGGCCAAGTCCGGTTCTGCCGCCTGCGCCCTCGCTATCGATGGCCGCAATTCGCGCAGAAACTTCGATTCCCAGGTGAAGGATCCTAAAGGAACCAGAACCAGAACCGCGCAAAGCCCCGCCACCAAGCCAGGCTTGCGGGCAAGCCTGCGCCATTTGACCTTGTTTTGCGCAAGCCGCTCGACCGGGTTGCGGTCTCCCATGGCTCTCCGCAGAAAGCGCAGCCGCTCCACCGGATCGTCGATGTGCGCGGCGTGCCAGCCCACAACCCGGCTCAGCCAGGCTGGAGGAGCATCTCGCCGACACTCTTGCCCGCGACGCACCATGACACAAGGAGAATCGGCACTTTCCCCTGACAACCTTAGAGGTGTGGAGCGTTCTCCTAATAGGGAAGTCAGTCAAACACCCGAAAACTCTCACTTCCGCGCCGGTTCGGCGAGTTCCTCCACCGACACGATCCGCGAGTCGCTTTGGAACTTCCGATAGCCGCTCCAGGTCACTTCGCTGCTGATTCGGAAGGACTTGACCAACCCCACGCGAGCATTTAATTGCGCTGTAGCGCGGGAGGGCAGCCAAATCTCGTCGTTCACGCGCTTCTGTTCGAAGGTGATCGCCGCGCCCTTGCCGAGCCGTGCCAGGACAAGACCAAAGCTCACTGTATCAATGGTTTCTGCCTCCACCCGCACCCACTGGTACTCTTGCTTGTCGATCCAGATCCGGCCTCTGAACTTCTTGAGCAGATCGGCTCGTTTGGCTTTGGGACGGTAGCCCGGGCGCGGTTCGGCGGCGATGACCCAGACCTGGGACCCATCGCGGACTTCCTCGCCAAGCAATTCAAATGTAAAGGCTTCCGGGATCTCCTGGAGGAACCGGCGGCCTTCCTCTTCCTCCTTGCGGCGGCGCTCCAGCCGTTTGGCGCGGGCTGCCGGGGACTCCTGGTTCCTCTTTCTCAGGGTCTCTTCAAACTTGCGCTCAGCGTCCTTGGCTTCCTTTCCTGTCAGGGGCTTACCGTCCTTGGCGATGAGTTTCGAGTAAAGTTCATCGCCCAGAGTGACGAAGTCATAGGTTGAGGATTCAGTTTTCTTAACTTGGCCGTCTGGACCCAGGTTACGAGTCACTACCTGTTGCTGGTAGGTATATTCGCGGCCACGGCGGAAGTTCATCGTGTCGCGGTCAAGGCTTCGCCGGATGATCGCCAGCGGGTCCACCTCTGCTGAAGAAGCGGGCAGGAAGGCCAAGCCACAGATGGCCGCGAATTTGTACACCATAATTAGGATTACTTGGACTAAGCTTAAGTTGTATTCATCTTGCCCATGAAGATACTACTGCACGCAAGTGCGGAAGATTTGGGGGGGGACTGGGCTTCACGGCTGATGGCCGCGGGCCTTGATGTGGTGTCTGTCACTGGCCCTTCCGAGCTTGGAGAAGATGGAGAAGTCTTCATCTTTGCGAATCCCGGATCTCTAGCAATCGACACAATCCGCGAGATGCGGGCGCGGCTTCCGGACCGGATTCCCCTGGTTGCCGCAGGGGGAGAAGCGCCGGAGTTCATTGAGAGTTGGATGGAGGCAGGGGCGGCTGACATACTTCCTGACGGAATGGAGACGGCGGAGCTCGAAGCGAGGTTGCGCCGCGCCGTGTGGTGGCACCGGCATGTCGCCCGGGAGAAGGCGCGCGTCTGCGGCGAATGGAAACAGAGGGTGGAGCTCTCGCGGCGCACGCAGAGATCGGTCGCCTTCGGCCTGGCGCACGATTTCAACAACCTGCTCTCGGTGATTCAGGGCAATGTCGACCTTTCGCTGATGAACCCTTCGTTGAGCGGCGAGATCCGTTACAACCTGAGCCAGATCAGTCAGGCTGCCCAGAGCGCCGCGGGTCTGGCGATACAGGTTCTGGACTTGTCGAGAGCGGAGCGGCAGCCGGCGGCGGGAGTGAAGCTGAATGAGGCGTTGCGGGCGCTGCGGGGGATGATTCGAGACGCCTCGGGCGGCCGCGCCGTCGAGTTCAGGTTCGACGAGCAGATTCCCGCGGTGCGGGCGAAGTTAGGGGCGCTTGCTGAAGGCCTGGCGCTCTTGATCTCGTCGATGGCGGGAAGAGGCGAGAGCGGGGGATCCGTGAAGCTTGCCACGCAGGCGGGGCGAGGCGGGAGAGTGGAGCTCGAGATCCGCTGTGACCGGGTTTCCGGCGCGGACCGGCGGCCGGTCGAAGGCGGCATGCTGAATCTTTGCAGGGAGCTGCTGGAGGAAAGCGGGGCGGTCTTGAGCTTGCCCGAGAGGGGAACCGCTCAATTGGAATTCGAGGCCGGGGCGGCGGACTCGCCGGCCGCTGCGGCGGGTAACGGTCCAGGGAATCGCGCGACGGCGACGGTGTTGCTGGTGGATGACGAGGAGGGGGTCCGTGACGCGGTCCACAAGCTGCTGCGGCAGGATGGCTACACGGTTCTGGATGCGGGGTCGGGAGAAGAGGGCCTGGAGCTGTTCAGGACAATCGGCGGGATGCTGGATGCGGTGATCCTGGATCTGAACATGCCCGGCATGGAGGGCGGCGAAGTGCTTCATCAGATGCGCAATCTGCGCCCGGAAGTGCGTGTGGTCGTCTGGAGCGGCTATTCGGAAGACGTGGCCAGGCAGCAGATGAACGGATTCACGGACGTGGCGTTCATCGAGAAGCCGGCGCAGTTGACGGACTTCCCCAGGATGCTGCGCGAAGTCCTGGAAGAGAGATAGGCCGAGGCTATCTGCCAGGCTTGTAAGGCTTCCAGGCGGGCAGCGAAACCGTCGTCCGGTAGTTCGATTCGTTGTAATCGGGATTGCGGACAGGCGCGTAGATACGGCTGCCTGTGAACGGCCGGTCCTGAGTATAGATCCAGACCTGCTCTGTATTCCAGACGACGATCTCGTCGCGCTCGTCTCCAGTCAGGTTGAGGACGTTGTAAGCGAGGTCGGGATGGCCGTCGTCGGGGAACATGACCACGCGGCGGAAGTGGCCGTCGATCAGGCCTCCCTCGTTGACGTTGGCGGACAACATGGAAAACTCCTGACCGTCGCCGCGCCAGTTGACGGGCAGCATCGGGCTGGCGTGGTGGATGGGTTCAGCCTGTCCGAGGAGATTCCCATCAGCGTCGAACAGGCTGACGATGCCGGGATTGCGCCAGAAGTTGATGGTGATGAGCTGGAGTCCAGGCACATCCATCCGGTATTTGGCGATGCTCGGGCTTTGGGCGTGACCGATGTAGGTGTGCTTGAGCAGGTTGCCCTGGATGTCCCAGAGAAGGAAACCTTCGTCGGAACCGCAGGCATAGACGCGGGGCGCGGCCTTGGGATCATCGGTGAAGTT
>JACADU010000351.1 GCA_013388415.1 Bryobacteraceae bacterium | reverse complement strand
TCGCTCGCCGGGATGCCGGGGGAGGCGAAGAACGCGCGTGTGCGGCACTATCGCATCGACAAAGACCACAGCAACTCGTTCGAGGCATGGAAGCGGATGGGGTCGCCGCAGCAGCCAACACCTGAGCAATACGCGGAACTGGAGCGGGCCGGCAAACTCGCCGAGTTGAGGGCTCAGCCTTCCCTCTCCTTCCGCCTGCCCCGGCAAGGCGTTTCGCTGATTGAGCTGAGCTGGTAGGCTCAGCCGAACGCGGATCGTAGCGTGGCAAGCGACTTAGGAACCGCGGCCGCGGGGTCTTCTTTGCCCTCCATCTCGAGCGAAACCCATCCCTTGAAGTTGTGCCTGGCGAGGATGCCGGCGATGCGCGGGTAATAGAGCTCGAGCGTATACCACTCGCGGCCGCCATGATAGGTCTTGGCCTGAACGATGGTGGCGTGGGGAGCGAGGATTTCGATGCCCGCGTAGGGATCGCCCGGGTAATTGCCCGTGTCGAGGTTGACGCCGAGCCACGGCGAATTGACTGCGCGCCAGATCTTGAGGACGTTTTCCGGGTCGGTGGTGAGGCCCCAGTGGTTCTCCAGGGCCATCATGACGCCCAGGCGTTCAGCGGCTGGCAGGCACTCCTGGATGCTCTCGGTACACCACTTGAGAGCATCGGCATCAGTGAAGCCGGGAAGCGGGGGCTCATTGCCTTTGACCTTCATCAGCTCGTCGAAACTGGGAATGGTCTTCCAGCGGCCCGAGTTGAGGCGGATGGCGGGGATGCCGAGCCGGGCGGCGAGTTCGAGGCAGTTGATGGTGTGCCGGATGTGGCGCTGGCGCTCATCGCGCGCCGGTGAGACAAAGTCCTGATGGATGGAGAGCAGGGGCAGCGAAAGCCCGAGGGAGAAGGCGCGGCGGCGGATGGCGTTGACCGTCGAAGGCGACTCGTCTTCCATCTGGCGGTGAAGGATCTCGACGCCGTCGAAGCCCATCCGGGCGGCGTCTTCGAGGACCTGGAGCACTGGAAAGCGGGGTCCGCGGAAGTGCCAGAAGCTGTAAGTGGAAACAGCGATGGGCTGGCGGCGCGGGGCGGCGAGCGCGGCCAGGAAGCCTCAGCGGCTGATTGGCATGATCGGCTAACCCTCCCTGATGAGCTTGAGAATCATTCCTTCGTCGGTGGCGCACCACATGTGGGCGGACGAGACCGCGGCCAGAATGGCTCGCTTGCCGGCTGCGCGGTAGTGGACGCGCTGACGGATCCAGTCCTGATCGTTTTCGCTCCAAACGATGGTGAGCGGGCGGCTGACGGGCAGGAAAGCCATGGCGGGCGGCACGGTGAAGCCGGCGAGCACGGCGCCGCCGCCGGCCAGAGGAACGGCGTCGTAGACGAGGATGTCCTTGCGGCGGAAGATCGGCCAGCTTTTGCCCGTGCTGAAGTCGACCTCCATGACTTCGCTGGGGAACTCGAAGGTGTTGTTGTAGTGGTAAATGAGCAGGCCGCGATTGCCGGAGACGCGCAGGCGGACGACGTTACCGAAGGAGGAGGAGCGATGAATCTTCCAGGTCTTGCCGCCGTCGCGGGTCTCGGCGGCGAGCGTCGTGGTGGGGATCAGACGGCGGCCGATGGCGTCTTGAGGGTTCATCCAATCGGGGAAACGCTGCCGGTCGCGGCGTGGAGGGACGAAATTGCCGACCATGAGGGCGACTTCGGGCGTAATGAACTGGAGGGCGGACCACGAAGTGTACTCGTCGCGAAGGTCGAGCGAGGCGCTTTCGGGAACCTTATCCCACTTGCGGCCGCCGTCGCCGGTATAGAAGAAGTGCTTTCCGGCGCCGTAGGCCCAGCCGCGCTGATCGTCGAGAAAGTGGACGCGAAGGATCCGCGCGCCGGAGGGCAGCTTGCGTTTTTCCCAGACGAGACCGGCTTCGGCGCTGTACCAGAGGTCATCCTCGCCGACCATCCAGAGGGCGGCGTTCGGTCCCCAGAAGAGCGTCAGCGGCGCGTCCTTGATCTTAAGCGGCGTCCACTGCTCCCCGCCGTTGCGTGTGAGGACGGCGTAGCCCTCGGTGGATCCGCTGCGATGGTTGGTGACGAGACCAGCGGCGATGCCGCGGTCAGCGGTGGCGAAACGGCAGTCGTTGAATACAACGGAACGGTCCATTTCGTCGAACTCGAAGACGGGCCGCCAGCGGCTTTTGGCGGGGGTCAAGGGACTTTCGCTTGCGCGGACGGGCGGGATGGATGGGATCTCGCCAGGACGCTCGCTTCGCTCCTGCTTTTTGGCCGTGGGCGGGGCGGGCTGAAGGAGCGCGGCGAGGAATGAGCGTCTGTCGAGAATCACGGCAGATCAGCCAGCCTCCTACTTCTCGCCCCTGCGGGCGATGTGGCCGTGATTCATCACCAGTTCGACGTGGTTGGCCTCTTCGATCAGAGAGGAAGACATCCGGGCGACGACGAGCATACAGCCGACCTGCTCGCCGACGGTGGTCAGCAGTTCCATTTCCGAACCCGAGTGGCGGTGGGGCATCCGGTGCTGCACGTTGATGACGCCGATGACGCGGTTGCGCGCGATGACCGGAGCGTAGAGGAAAGCCTCGAAGGCATCCTCCGGGAGCTCGCTGAACCGCTTAAAGCGCGGGTCCTTGTAAGCCTCCATGCTGATGGCCAGCGTCTTTCGCTCGCGCACCACCCAACCGGTGAGCCCCTCGTCGAGCTTGAGGCGGACCTTGCCAATCTGGCCGGGATGCGGGCTGGAGGAGCCGCAGAGCACCAGTTCACCGTTGTCGATGAGGTACAGCAGGCAGGAGTCGCAGTGCATAAAATCGCCCACGAGTTTGACGATCGACTGAAGGGTATCGGCCAGCGAGAGTTCCCTGACCATCAGGCGGGAGATCCGCTGATAGACGGCCAGTTGCTGCTCGAGGCGTTCAATGCGTGCTTCCAGGTCCTTGCCTTTGGCCACGCTGACATTATGACACCCGCAGGGGACTTGCCCATATCGGCTTCCGGCGGCTATCCTGGGAGTTCCTGCCGGGTTCAGTTCCCCAAGTTCAAACAAGATGCCAAAACAATCGAGTCGAATTCTGGCTGTCGTCGATGACCTGTTTTTTGTCGTGAAAATCAGCGACACGGCCAAACGCGCAGGTTTGGTCTGCGAATTCGTGAAAAGCGCCGAAGCGGCGCTGGAGAAAGCCAAGGCGGAGCGGCCGCTGATGGTCATCGTGGACCTGAATTCGAGGTCGGTGAACGCCGTGGATCTGATTGCTAAGCTCCGGGCGGCGGAAGAGCTGAAGGGGCTGAGCGTGATCGGTTTCGTCAGCCATGTGGAAGGAGAGCTGAAGCAGCGGGCTCAGGACGCCGGGGCGATGGTGCTGGCGCGGAGCGCTTTCAGCACGAACCTGCCCCAACTGATGAAGCGTCACAGCGGCTCGCCGCTTTAGGCTGGAGCCTTGGCCGCGCGAGCCCGGGTCCAGGCGCTCCAGCGCTCCACCAAATGAGCGGCGGCGCCGTTAGCGAGGGCGCTTTCGGCGAGTTCCCTGCCCTCGGTCCACTGTTCGACGACGCCGGCGACGCAGAGGCCGGCGGCGGCGTTGATCACGACGAAATCGCGCATGGGGCCGGGCTCGCCCTGGAGCACCCGGCGCGCGATGGCGACGTTGGTTGCCACATCGCCGCCGGTGATGGCCGACAACGGGGCACGCCTCAAGCCGAAGTCCTCCGGGGTAAGTGTGTGGTGGGAAACGGCGCCGGGTGTCACGACAAAGGCATGGGTGGGGCCGGTGAGAGAGACTTCGTCCACGCCGTCGGCGCCGTGGACGACAAGACCGTGCGGCAGTCCGAGGCGGGCGAGGACGTGGCTCATGATGTAGGCGCCCTTGAGCGAGGGGGCGCCGACGAGTTGCCGGTTGGCCTGGGCGGGGTTGACGAGCGGCCCGAGCACGTTGAAGACGGTGCGAATGCCGAGTTCCTTGCGGGCGGGCATGGCGTTCTTCAGCGCGGGGTGCAGGGCGGGGGCGAACAGGAAGCCGATGCCGACCTCGCGGATGGAGGCTGCGATGTCGGCAGGGGCGGTCAGGATCGCGATGCCAAGGGCCTCGAGCAGGTCGGCCGAACCGCACTTGGAGGAGACGGAGCGGTTGCCATGCTTGGCGACGGGCACGCCGCAGGCGGCGATGACGATGGCGGCAAGGGTGGAGACGTTGATGGTGTTGCGGGCGTCGCCGCCGGTGCCGCAGGTATCGAGAAGCGGCTCATTGCCGAGACCGTGATCGACGCGGATGGCGTTTGCCCGAAGGGCCTCGGTGAAACCGAGGACCTCTTCGGCGGTCTCCTCCTTGACGCGGATGGCGGCGAGGAAGGCGGCGATTTGCGGGGTGGTGGCATCGCCGGCAAGGATGGCCTGCATGGCTTGGCGGGCCTCCTCGCGAGAGAGGGCGCCGCCATTCATGAGGCGATGAAGGTGAGGAAGAAGTCCCATGTTATATTGAAGTTCTGGGCTCCAGACCGAGCCTAGCACACTCAATCCTATGAAAATCCATGAACATCAGGCCAAGGAGATCTTGGCGCGATATGGCGTCCCTGTGCCGCGCGGGCGCGTGGCATGGAGCGTGGACGAAGCCAGGCAGGTGACAGCCGAGCTTGGCGGACGGGTTGCCGTGAAAGCCCAGATCCACGCCGGGGGGCGCGGCAAGGGCGGGGGGGTGAAGCTGGCCAATGGTCCGGAAGAGGCCGCGGAGATGGCGTCGAAGATTCTCGGCATGACGCTGGTGACGCACCAGACGGGACCGGAAGGGCGCGTGGTGCGGCGGCTGCTGGTGGAGGAGACTCTGCCGATCGCCAAGGAGCTGTACCTGGGGATCGTGCTGGACCGCGGCGCGGGCGTGCCGGTGATGATGGCGTCGGCGTCGGGCGGCATGGATATCGAAGAGGTCGCGGCGAAGACTCCCGAACTGATCCTGAAGGAGCCGCTCGATCCGTGCGGCGGGCTGGCCGGTTGGCAGGCGCGCAAACTGGCGTTCGGCATCGGCATTCCGGCGGGGAGTATGAACGCCGCGGTGAAGGCGATGCAGGCGCTCGCCAAGTGCTATCTCGAGATGGACCTCTCGCTTGCCGAGATTAATCCGCTGGTGCTGACGACGGACGGCCGCGTGGTGGCGCTCGACGGCAAGATGAACTTCGACGATAACGCTCTGTTCCGGCACAAGGAAGCGGCGGAAATGAGGGATATTCACGAGGAAGACCCGCTGGAAGTGGAGGCGTCGAAGTACGGGCTGAACTACATCAAGCTGGACGGCACGGTCGGCTGCATGGTGAACGGCGCGGGCCTGGCGATGGCCACGATGGACATCATCAAGTACGCCGGCGGCGCTCCGGCGAACTTCCTGGACGTCGGGGGAGGAGCGAACAAGGAGCAGATCACCAACGCGTTCCACATCCTGATCAGCGACAAGAGCGTGAAGGCGGTGCTGATCAACATCTTCGGCGGGATTCTGAGGTGCGACGTGCTGGCCGAAGGCGTGGTGAGCGCCACGCGGGAACTGCACATGGAGTTGCCGATCGTGGTGCGGATGGAAGGCACGAACGTGGAGGAGGGCCGGCGGATTCTCAAGGAATCGGGCTTGAATTTCACGGTGGCCGAAGACATGAAAGACGCGGCCGAGAAGGTTGTCGCGCTGGCGAAGTAGAGAGGAGCACGACGCAAAATGAGCATCCTGGTCAACAAGAAGACGCGCGTGCTGGTTCAGGGTTTTACCGGCAAGGAAGGCACGTTTCACGCGGCGCAGGCCATCGCCTACGGGACGAACGTGGTTGGCGGCGTGGTGCCCGGCAAGGGCGGAACGACGCACCTGGACCGTCCGGTGTTCAACACGGTGAGCGAAGCGGTCAAGGCGACTGGCGCGGACGCGTCGGTGATCTTCGTGCCGCCGGCGTTCGCCGCCGAAGCGATCATGGAAGCCGCCGACGCGGGCGTCAGGGTGGTTGTGGCGATCACCGAGGGGATTCCCGCGGCCGACATGGTGAAAGCCTGGCAGTTCCTGAAGGGGAAGCCGGCGACGCGTCTGATCGGGCCGAACTGCCCCGGCATCATCACGCCGGGCGAGTGCAAGATCGGGATCATGCCGGGCCACATTCACAAGCCCGGGCGGGTCGGGGTGGTTTCGCGCTCGGGAACCCTGACGTATGAAGCGGTGGGTCAGTTGACCAACCTGGGGATCGGCCAGTCGACGTGTATCGGCATCGGGGGCGACCCCATTATCGGAACGACGCACATCGACGCGATGCGGCTGTTCAATGAGGACCCGGACACGGACGCCGTGATCATGATCGGCGAGATCGGTGG
The DNA here is from genome assembly GCA_013388415.1 of Bryobacteraceae bacterium. Lineage (GTDB taxonomy): Bacteria > Acidobacteriota > Terriglobia > Bryobacterales > Bryobacteraceae > JACADU01. The sequence goes on along the minus strand of JACADU010000351.1, from coordinate 22,287 downwards.
AGACGCCGAGGAGCGCGCCGCGGCGTATGTCAAGGAGCACATGAAGAAGCCTGTGGTCGGGTTCATCGCCGGGCAGACAGCTCCTCCAGGGCGCAGAATGGGCCACGCGGGAGCGATCATTTCCGGATCGAGCGGCAAGGCGAGCGACAAGATGGCGGCGATGGCGGCGGCGGGGATCATCGTCTGCCAGACGCCGGCGGAACTGGGCGAGCAGATGGCCCGGGCGCTGAAGAGGTAAGGAGATTCTGAAAGGCATCATGGTTCAACGCACACTCGCAATCGTCAAGCCCGACGCTGTCGCAGCCGGCAACACGGGCAATATCATCGGGCTGATCGAGAAGAACGGATTCAGGATCCTGGCCATGCGCATGCAACACTTGAAGCGCGCCGAAGCCGAGGGATTCTACGCCGTCCACAAGGGGAAGGGGTTCTTCGAGGAACTGATCGAGTTCATGACCGAAGGGCCGGTTGTGCTGCTGGCGTTGGAGCGTGAAGACGCCGTGGCGAAGTGGCGCGAGGTGATGGGCGCGACCGACCCGGCGAAGGCGGCTGAGGGGACGATCCGGAAACTGTACGGAACCAACATCGGGCGGAACGCGAGCCATGGGTCGGACTCGGTGGAGAACGCGGCGACCGAGGTCGCGTGGTTCTTCCGGGGGAGCGAATTGAGTTAAACCGGTTGACCGGGATTCGCCAACCTGTAATATAATTCTGACAGGATTGTGATTTTGGATGATTCGGGCCGGCGCGAGCCGGCCCTTTTGCTGTCTGGTTACGGGTTGGGGGCGCGGGGGCCCGAGTAGTGGATGCGGTACTCCTTCACGGAAGTGCCGCCGCGGCCGTCGGAGACGGTGAGCTTGAAGTGGTAAGCTCCGCCGCCGCCGAGGATGGTGACGTTGAAGACGCCGTTGCCGCGGTCGACGATGGATGCGCCGCCAAACTGCTGGTTTTCGACGAGGCGGAGGTCGAAGGCGAGTTTGTCGCCGTCGGGGTCGCTCGAAGCGCTGAAGTCGAAGACGTGATTGGGAACGTCGGTGGTGAAGAACTCCAGGACGTTGGAGCGGATGATGGGAGCGTTGTTGCTGCCCGTCCCGGGGCCCGGAGGTTGAGTGCCGGGGCTCACGGTCACGGTCACGCTGCTGGTCACGGTGGAGCGCGAGTTCCGGGCAATCAAGGTATAAGTGGTGGTCTGAGCGGGCTTGACGTCGAGGGAGCCGGTGGCGGAAACCGAGCCTGCGCCGGTCAGGGTGATTTCGGTCGCGCCTGAGGTTTCCCAGGTCAATTTGGCTGAGTCGCCAGGCTTGGCCAGGGTCGACGGGTTCGCCGTGAAGGAGATGATTCGGACGGGCGGGAGCACCTTGATGGTGACGCTGGCGGTGGCTTCACCGCCGGAGCTGCGGGCGGTGAGGATGTAGGTGGTCGTGGCGGCCGGGGTGACGCGAGCCGATCCGGCAAGGGTCTGGGGGCCGAGGCCGGAGATGGAGACTTCGGTCGCGCCCTGTTCGACGCGCCAGCTCAAAGTGGCGGATTCGCCCTCGAGAATCTCGATGGGATCCGCGGTGAAGGCGAGGATGCGGGGCGCGCCGGGCCGCGTGACGGTGATGGTGGTTGTGGTGGAGACGCTGCCGGCCTTGTTGGATGCGGTAATGCGATAGGTCGTGGTCTGCTGCGGGCTGACGGCCGCCGTGCCGGTGGGGCGGACCGTACCGATGCCGTCGATGGTGACGGTGTCGGCGTTTTCCGTCTCCCAAACGAGGCTCGAGGACTCGCCGAAGTTGATGGAGGCAGGCGTCCCCTGGAAGGAGAGGATGCGGACCTGCGGGATGACCGGCTCCTGAACGGTGACGGTCACGGTTTCGGTGGCTTCGCCGGCCTTGTTGCGGGCGGTGAGGCGGTAGGTGGTGGTCTGCGCCGGGGCGACCTGAGTCGTGCCGGCGGCGTTGTTGACCTTGCCGATGCCGCTGATCTCGACCTCGTCGGCGTTCAGGACCTGCCACGAGAGGACAGAGGTCTTGCCGGGCTCGATGACGGCGGGGTTGGCGTTGAAGCGCTGGATGACGACCTTGGGCACTTCCTTGGTGGTCACCGTGACGCGGGCGAGGCTCATCGAGTTGTGGTCGTCTTTTACAGTCAGGCGGAAGCTGTAGCTCTGGCCCGCGGCGGCCTGGAAGCTGGCTTTGGCGGTATTGCGGCCACTGATGTCGACGCCGGGACCGGAGACTTGGTCCCACTGGAAGGTGATGGGGTCGCCGTCGGGGTCGAAGGAGGCGGAGCCGTCGAGGGTGATGGCGCCGGCGGCGACGCCGATCTGGTCAGGACCGGCATCGGCGACCGGAGCATCGTTGCCGGTGCGGACGCGCTTGGTCAGCAGCTCATAGCGGACGCGCGGGATGTCCACGGGGACGGGCTTGTCGCTGGCGAGGTATTCCTTGGGCGCGGCGAAGTTGCCGAACAGGAGACCGGCGACGAAGCGTCCGTTGGTGTTCGAGGAGACGTAGGTTTCGTTCCAGCCGCCTTCGAGCGTGAGGGCGAGGTACTTGGAGAGAGGCTGCGTGAAGCGGATGGTGGCTCCGGGCTTGTTGCTGCCGCCCTTGACGAACAGGGCGCCGAGGTTGGCCTCGACCATTGAGTTGCCGAAGATGCTGATGGCGGTGGAGGCTCCGGCCTGGTCGACGATGCTGGCGTAAGTCTGTTCGTAGATGTTGCGCGAGATGAAGCGCGTCTTCATGACCTGGTTGTTGAGGAAACCCTTGGTTCCGAAGAAGCCGACCCGGCCGCGGCTGAAGATGTAGTCCAACGTGCCGGCGAACTGGCCGAGCGTGGCTCCGCTGTCCATGCCGTACAGGCCGATGTGCTTGAAAGAGGTGAAGGCTCCGGCCTGTCCGCGGCGGGCGAATCGGGAGACGAGACCGAGGTCGAACTGGCCCTCCTTGCGCTCGTTGAAGTGAAGGTACTCGCCCTGAGCCTGAATGGCGAAACTGTCCTTGAAGTGCGCGAAGTAGCGTCCGCGGCCGGTGAAGGTGAGCTTCCCGTCGTTGTCGACGCCGGCGTTCAGGCCGAGGATGGCGAAGCGGGGATCGCGCTGGGAGTCGAGGGTTTCGGTGATGGTCTTCCTGACCTCCTCGGGGGTGGCTGCGCGGGGGGCGGGGGGGTGGGGTTGGGACTCGGCGGCGGCGCGGGCTAACTGCTGCTGGCCGCCCTTGATGGCGTCGAGGTCGGAGCGCAGGCGGGCGTTGTCGGCGGCGATGGCGGCGATGGCGCGATTGATGTCGTCGAGTTTGTCGAGCTTCTTGAGGATCTCGGCGAGGGTTTGGGAGTAATCGGGGCAGACGGCCTGCATCGCCTTGATGGCCTCGCCAACGCCGCCGGCGCCGATGATTTTGCCGGTCTGGTCGAGAACCGTCAACTGGACGCGGCGATTGATCCATCGGTTGGTCCTGGACGAGTTCTCGACTTTGGGGTTGCGCTTTCCGCGCGGGACGACCTCAATTTGAGAAGGCCGTGCGCCGTATTTCTCAAGGAACACTTTCACGGTTTCGGCGCGCTTCTGCGAGAGCTTTTCGTTATACTTCTCCGTTCCGATGGAGTCGGTATGGCCGTCGAGGCGGACGCGGAACCCGGAGTTCCGGGCCAGCAGGTCCGCGAGGCGTAACAGGCTGGGGAATCCGTCAGTTAGGACGGAAGAGTTGAACTCGAAGTTGATCTCTTCCCAGTCGTCTCTCTGAACGCCGGGAGGCATCTGAGCGGAGAGAGTACAACTCAGAACGGCAAGGAAGGCGCACAGGCGGGCAATCAGGTGTTTCACCGAACTTCTCCTCAAGCGATTAAGGTCCTGATAATCAAGCAGATACAAAGGAGGACCAACTAGTTATCAGTATAGCCCAGCCATGTGGAACAATGGTGACAGGAGTTCGCCGGGCGGGCAGTCGCGTCCGGGCGTGCCGCCCCCGAGGGGGCCGAGGCGCCTGGCCGAGGAAAGTCCGGTCTCCGCAGGGCAGCGTGCCGGCTAACGGCCGGGAGGGCGTGCTCAAAGCGCGCTTTACGGACAGTGGCACAGAAAATATACCGCCCCGGATTTCGGTCCGGGGTAAGGGTGAAAAGGTGCGGTAAGAGCGCACCGCGCTCCGGGCGACCGGAGTGGCAGGCAAAACCCCACGTGGAGCAAGACCAAATAGGGGAGGATGGGACGGCCCGTCCCGTTTGACTTCCGGGTAGGTTGCTAGAGCTTGCCGGCAACGGCAAGCCGAGAGGAATGACTGCCGCCCCGGCTGCGAGGCTGGGGAACAGAAACCGGCTTACAGCCCGGCGGACTTCAAATCAGAATCATTGGCGAATGAGGCGGGGTGGCGGCTTGGGGCTCCGGTCCGGGCTCAGGGTAAAGCGCGCGGAAGTGGTTGTAGGCGGTCTGGACGAGGGTCTGGTCGTCGGGGTGGAGGCGGTCGAAGCAGGTGAACAAGCCGTGGCGGACGGCGTTGCGGGCGACGACCTGCTTGCCGGCATCGGTGCGAGCACCGGTGGACGCTTGAGCGTTGGCGATGTTGGCTGCGAGCTGAAGGATAGTGGCCATAGGCGTGATTTCACTCCTCGACCTATTGTGTTGGGGGGTGGTGTCAAGTTCTGGGACGGGCGATTGGGGAGAAGTCTTGTGTTTTGAATGGGAAAAGAAATTTTCGGACGGTGTGACCGCAGGCGGCCGCGGCTCAGAGTTTCTTGAGCAGGATGTTCCGGAACTCCACCTTCATGGGCGGTCCGACATGGAGTTGAAGACCAAGCAGGCCCTCCATGGCGCGGCCTTTGGCGTCCTCGTCGATGCACATGCTCATCACGCGTCCGTTGATCACATGGGTGATGACAATCCCGCGGGCGATGATGTGGAGCTGATTCCAGTCGGCGATCTTGATGAGGGACTTGAGGGTGTCGGATTCGCCGGGGCTGCCGATGAGCTTGGGGACGCCGCCTTCGGCCATGCGGACGAACTGTCCGCGCGGAGCGACGAAGCCGCGCCCGCGCTCTTCATAGAGCATGCCGGTGTAATTGCTCTTGCCGTCGATGTCGGCCTGGTAGCCCTTGAGGACATACTTGCCCACGTCAGTGAGGGCGGTGCTGCGGTACTGCACGCCGCTGTTGGCGTTTTCGGTGAGCCTGAATTCGGCTTTGAGCTCGAAATCGGCGGTGGATCCGCCGCGCCAGATGATGAAGGTGTTCATCTTCAATTGCTTTTCGGGGGTGGTTTCGCCGATGAGGACGCCGTCCTAGACGCGCCAGAAGCCGGGCTCGCCGTCCCAATCGCTGAGGGTCTTGCCGTCGAAGATGGGCGTGAAGCCGGTGTTGTCGTCGGGGACGGCGGCGCGAGGTCCGCGGCCGGCCGGGCGGGGCTTGGCGGCGCCGGGGGGCGGTTGCAGAGCCCAAGCGGGAATGAAGACGGCCGCGGCAGCGGCGGCGGCGAGCAAGGAGCGAAATGGAAGAGGAATCATGGAAGCACCGCTAACATCATCGCGCAGATCGGGTGTTTTGGGTGGAGCTACGGGCGGTTGGACCGCGCAAAGGCCGCAGGTTTGCCCGGCGTGAAGCGGACATCGTATGTCCGCCCGTCGTGGAACACGATACGGGCGGCGGCGGGGTCCGCTCCGAGGGGTTCGACGGCTCGGACCGGGTCGGCGGCGCCGGCGGGGGCCGGCGCCATGACATAGAGGATGTGCGCCGTCCTGCCTTGCGCGCGATAGATGGCCACGGGCGCCGGGCGGACAGCGCTGATGCCCTTGGTGAGCCAGCCTTGGACAGGGTCCTCCTGACCTTCGACGATCTTCACGCTCAAGTCTGAGCCGGAGCGGGCCAGCAAGGTGAGGTTCGGCTGGCCCGCATTCTGCGTCAGCACGCGCAGACCGTCCGCCCTCACGGGGCAGTCGAAATGGAAGAGCGCCTCGTAGGTGTGCTCATTGCCGTCGATGGCGGTGAGTCTGTCCAGCATCACCCAGAAATCGGGCTTGATGAACAGCACGGCGCGAGTGTGTTGCACGCCTTTGCCGGCGCTGCCCCCATACGCCTCGTCGTATGTGGCTTCGACGTAGTCGGACTCTTTGCCGGTGGCCCAGACATGAGGCAGCGGCTGCTTGACGACGTACTCCATGCGGTTGCGCGCTCCGCGGCGGCGCTGAGGCTGGCCATCGACCAGAACGACGTTGTGGCTGGGCGAATCGATGAAGTAGGAGCGCCATTTGGAGCGTTCGTAGGTGTAGTTGCCGGGGTCGGCGAGGAAGCTCTTGCCGTAGGCTTCAAGCAGGATCTGAAGCTTGTCTTCGTGCTGGTGACCGTAGCCGAAGGGGCCGCCGTCAAACCAGAGCCAGCGGGCGCCGGGATCCCAGCCGGAACGCTGGACGAAATAGCCGGCGTAAGGGAATGCGTGGCTCACTTCGGCCGGAGGCTTGCCTTTAGCTCCGTCCGTCGCGTACCAGAGGAAATCGGAGCGGTCAGGGTAAAGTTCAGCGGCTTCACGTAATGCGGGGCGGACGTCGTAGTAACCGCCGTCCTGAACGACGGGCAGGCGGCGGGCAGGAGTGGCGCCATAGACATCAAAGTCGAACATCTTTTCGAGGCGCTTCAGGAAATCGGCGGGCAGAGCGGCGTCATTCAGGCGGGCGATGCGGTAGACCTGGAGAAAATTGTTGAGGCTGACGTGATGGTAACCGCTGGCGAGCTCGATTTGCACGCCGTCGGGATAGACCTGGTTGTCGAGTTCGGCGTAGATCCACCCGGCGGCGGTGTCGCGCCATGCCGCGGCGTCCTTGAATTCCGGGAAGAGGACGCCAATATGAAAGAGGCCGTTGCCTTCCATGGCGAGCCAGTTGCCGGTGGTGTGGAAGGCCATCAGGTGGCGCGCGTGGTCAATGTAGGCTCCGAGGAAGGCGAGCAGGGCATCATCGGTCATGGAGGGGGAGCGGAGAAAGCGGAACCACAATTCGGGCCAGACCTGTGCGGCGCGAATGCCGGTTTCGATGGTGCGCCAGGGGGAGCGCGGGACGTTGCCGGCGGTCTCGGGCATGGGGCAGTCGCGGACCCAGGCGGTCATTTGGGCGACGAATTCGCGGGCGTACTTTTCATCGCCGGTGTCGCGGTAGGCGCGTGAGAGGGCGAGCCATTCGGCGTGCCGGTTGAGCTGCCAGGTCCATTCGTTATTGGGGGCAAGTCCGCCTTCGGCGGTTTTGTCGAAGGTCCAATCGATGCGAGGGCCGAAAGTGTGGGGGATGCCGATGCTGCGAAACTCGTGGCGAAGGGCGCGCCCGGCGGCTTCGATGTCGGGAGGGGAGGACTTTTCGGAGAGCCGGTAGAGCGGGCGGGTGCGGTGGCGGTAATACTCAGCCAACTCGTGAGGTGTGGAAATGGCGCGCAGACCGGGTCTCGACCGGTCGAGCATGGCGAGCAACTCCGCAGGTGAAACGGCGAGCGATGCCGGGGCGGAGGAGACGCAGACAACAGCGGCGAACAAAAGGCGTGGCATGGCGGTTCGAGCATATGCTATCAGGCCGCTCTGAGCACACGCAGTGATGCTGTGCGCCGGGATGCTGCATGTTCGGGCCGAACAGCCCTCCTCGCCTTCCCCCGACTACAATGAAGGATTACTCCCCCACAATGAAACGCGCAATTTTCGGTGAAGGAAACCAGGGCGGCGGCGGTTCCCTGAGCCTCCTCGACCGCCTCAAGCAGGGCATCCAAAAGACCCGCGCCGGCCTGGTCACCAAAGTCGAAGACGTCTTGCTCGGCAAGAAGGAGATCGACGCCGATTTACTTGAGGAACTCGAGTACACCCTCATCACGGCTGACCTCGGTGTCAGCACCACCAACGAAATCCTCGAAGGCATCCGCCAGAAGGTCGCCCGCCACCTTGTTAACGATCCCGCCGAACTCCGGGCGCTCATCCGCGAGCACCTTCTCGGCGTCCTCGAAGCCACCGATCGCCCGTTCGCCGCTCCCGCTGAGCCCCCGCTCGTCATCCTGATGGTTGGCGTCAACGGCTCGGGCAAAACCACCACGACCGGGAAACTCGCCGCCCGTTTCGCCGAGAATGGCAAGTCCGTCATCATGGCCGCAGCGGACACCTTCCGCGCCGCGGCCGTCGAGCAGCTTGAAGTCTGGGCCTCACGCACAGGAGCCGAGTTCATCCGGCAGAAACAGGGAGCAGATCCCAGCGCCGTCGTCTTCGATGCGCTGCAAGCCGCCAAAGCCCGCAAGACCGACGTGCTGCTTGTCGATACCGCCGGCCGCCTCCACACCAAGTCCAATCTCATGGCCGAACTCGAGAAAATGCGCCGCACTGCGGCCCGAGTCATCCCCGGCGCGCCTCATGAAGTCTGGCTCGTCCTGGACGCCACGACCGGCCAAAACGGATTGGAACAGGCGCGCAAGTTCACCGAATCCGCCGGCGTGACCGGCCTCATTCTGACCAAGCTTGACGGCACCGCCAAGGGCGGCATCGTCGTAGCCATCACGCGCGAGCTGAACCTTCCGGTCCGCTTCATCGGCGTCGGCGAACAGACCGGCGATCTCCTCCCCTTCGAACCTGAGAGATTCATCTCCTCGCTCTTCGAATCATGAGCGCCGACTACCTCCGCCTCGCGCTCGACCTCGCCCGCCGGGGCCACGGCCGCACTTCGCCCAACCCCGCCGTCGGGGCCGTTCTCGTCAAGGACGGGGAGATTGTCGGCCAGGGTTCGCACACCTGGGCCGGAGTCAAGCACGCCGAGATCATCGCCATCGAGCAGGCTGGCGAGCGGGCGAAAGGCGCTACGCTCTACGTCAGCCTCGAGCCCTGCTCGCACCACGGCCGGACCGGCCCGTGCGCCGACCGCATCATCGAGGCCGGCATCGCCAAAGTCGTCGCCATCACAGAAGACCCCAACCCGGCCGTCTCCGGCAGCGGCTTCGGACGCCTCATCGAAGCCGGCGTCGCCGTTCAACTCGATTCAGCCCTTGCCCATGAGGCCGAAGAACTCAATCTCCCCTTCTTCCACTTCATGCGCACCGGTCTTCCACTCGTGACGTTGAAGTCCGCCATGACGCTGGACGGCAAGATCGCCGCTCCCGAGGACAACTCAGGCTGGATCACTTCAGAACGCGCCCGCGCTCATGTCCAGCAGGTCCGCCACCTCCACGACGCCATCCTCACGGGCATCGGCACAGTCCTCTCCGACAACTGTCTGCTGACTGACCGCAGCGGACTCGAACGCTCCCGCCCGCTCCTGCGAATCGTCCTCGATTCCCACCTTCGACTGCCGCTCGACTCCGCCATGGTCCAATCCTGCCGCGGCGATGTCCTGGCCGTCTGCACCTCTGTCGCCTCGCCCGCCCGCCGCAAAGCCCTCGAAGCCCGGGGCGTCGAAGTCTTCACCGCTGACGGGGAAGCCGGCCGCACCAGCCTCCATAAGGTCGTCAAGCTTCTGGCCGAACGCAAGTATCTCTCGTTGATGATTGAAGCGGGGAGCATGGTCAACTGGCACGCGCTGGAATCGGGCGCTGCCGACCGCATCCTCTTTTATTACGCCCCCAAGATCATGGGCGGCACGCAGTCGCTCCCCGTCGCCGGTGGGCTCGGCCGACGCCGCCGGATTGACGCCATTCAGTTCAAGGACCTCAGAATCCACCCCATCCCGCCCGACGAGTTCGCCGTCGAGGCATGGTTCGACCGCACCGTCCTCGCCCCGCGCCCTGATCTCTGAGCCGGCGCCTTCCTTTCGCTGAACGCGCCCCAATCTCCTCAAGCGCCCGGTCTCTTCGAATGCCGGCGAAGTCATGGATAACGGCGAGGAAGAAGGAGGCGAATTGCGGCACGACCTCATGGTCTTCACATGACGCACCAGCACTGGTTTGCCACTTGGAACGAACCGGTCAAGCGAACGGGTTCATCACGCTGACCCGGCCGTGAAGTCCGTGGATTCGATGAGCGCCAGCGCGAGCTTCCTGCTGGGCTCGTCCTTGCCCGCACCGCCCGCGGCGCAGACAAGGACGCTGGCATCGAAGAAGACTCGAGCGGTCATGCAGACCATCCCGGGTCTGGGACTTCATGCCCGGATGCCCCCTCGACTGTTTGATCAACTGCCGAAGACGAGCCCGTGCCTGATTCGCGCGGTCTTCGCGAGCCGCAGTCTTGGCCAGGGAACCGCGGACCATCGCGTTGACGCTGGAGTTCTCCCCGGCGGCGTGCCGGCGGACGGCTTTCAGGACATCATCATCGGCACTTGGCGTGATGTTCCGCATGGGTGCGGTACACGCGCGACTGTGCGCATTATGCCGGAGTGGAAACGGGCGCCCGGCCGCGCATCGGCAGAACCTGCCAACTTGGCGGCTCCTTGCATCAATCCCTTGCCCCCTCCGCTTCGGGCTTCGCTTCCTGTTGTGCTGCGATGCCGATACAAAAACCGCCCTCGTGGGCGGCTTGCTATTTGTAGCTGATTGCTTCTGTTCGTGCGGATGAGTGGACTTGAACCTTCACTCCCTTACGAGAACCTGAAGTTAGCCATGCGTTTCACTGACTTGCCCTCACCTCCCATTCTCAAGAACTTGCGGGCGTTTTCGTACTCTCTTTTCCCTTGATTCACCACCATTTCCAGGTTACGAGCGCTACCATGAGTGCTACTTCGTGATTGCTGGCTCCCGTAGCTGTTGTCCCCGGCGATGACCTCCGGCAGACCCATTCCCCCACCGTCCGCGGGCGACTCTAAAAGTCTGTCTCCGGGCCCTCGATCCGAGGAGGGGCAGATTTCTCCATTGGGCATTTCAGCTCCTCTGAGGATCCCTTGCGCATCGAACATATCTGTTCGACACTCGAGTCAGTGAAGGGCAGCGAGTTCCTACGACGGCCGAAATCACTTGCGAGGCGCGAGAGGTTGGCATACCGTTGGCGTCCGGAGCGCGGTGTGGGCAGCCACGGGACGGTCTACCTTGGTAACCGTATCACGGTTCTCAAGGATCTCAAGAAGGAACTCGGCCCAGGATTGCTGTCCGAAATGTGCAAACAACTGGGAATTCGGAAGGAGGACCTCTGATGTTCACTGCCAGCTATCCCGCGAGCTTTCTGCCTGAAGAGGACGGCCGCGGGTTTCATGTTCGATTTCCGGACCTGCCGGAGGCGCTGACCGGGGGATCCGACTTTGAGGACACGTTAACTCAAGCCGCTGACTGCCTGGCCGAGGCGATCGCGGGGCGGATCATTCGCGGTGACGACATCCCCTTCCCCTCTAAACCAAAGCGCGGCCAGCATCTAATTAGCGTCCCTCTGCTCCTGGCGCCGAAGCTGGCGTTGTACCTTGCAATGCGTGAGGGCAGGATCACCAACACCGAAGTCGCCCGGCGTTTGGGCGTCAGTGAGACCGTGGTGCGGCGCATGCTGAACCCCAGGCACGCCACCAAACCCGAGAAGATCCAAGCCGCCCTCTCGGTCTTGGGCAAGCGGATCGTGGTGGGATTCGAGGATGCGGCGTAGAGTATTCTCGGTTCAGCACTACCTGTCTTCCTCCCCGGCCTGATTCTGCGTGGGCGACCAGGCTTCTGCGAGACGAGCAGCTCGAAGCAGAGACGGCATAGGCCCTCTGGAAGGGCTTCGCGGAGGCATTTATGACCAAAAGCTCCGCCTGCGATGGCTCAGATGTCAAAACCGGCAGGGAAAACTCAACACTCAGCCGTGCTGGAAAAAGGCGCTAGTTCGTTTCAGCCGCGAGCCGAGCACCAGATATGCGCCGCGCCATTCTCCACAACGCCTTAGCCCCGTCGACCGACATCGCATGGTGACCGTTCCTCACCTCGTTGTCGCCCGAGTCAGGGTCAATTGCGCTACCCTGCGCCACCATTTGCGCAGCCAAACGCTACCCGGCGACAAAAACGCCGCTATCGCTGGCGGCTTCCTGTCTGTATCTTAATGATTCTATGGTGCGGATGAGTGGACTTGAACCTCCACTCCCTTGCGTGAACTAGAACCTGAAGTTAGCCACGCGTTCCCCTGACTTCTCCTCGCGTCGCATTTTCAAGCACTTGCGCTCATTTTCGTTCCCTCATTTCCCCTGATTCACCCTCATTTCCGGGGGTACAAGCGCTACCCTAAGTGCTACTAGGCCATGTTGAGTCTCTCCCGGTGTCGGAACAGGCTTTGACCTCCTGCCGTGCCATTCTCCCGCCATCATCGGGCAGTTCCAAAAGTTGCTGCTGGTCCTCACGTCCAAAGGGGGTCTGATTTCCCCATTGGGCATTCTTGACCCCAGACCTTGAATCAGCAGAAGAAGGCGGGTTGGTTGCAAACTCGAGATGTGCAGGCGGAATCGCATCGGTCGGTGCCGCGCCAGTCGCACAGGCGCTCCTGACCGGCGATCTGGTCTTCAGTGCGGTGTTGTTATGAGAGTGCCGCGATTGAGTCGCATACGCTTTTAGCGTATATTAGTGACGATGGCTGATTGGGTGACGGTCGTTGAGACCCCTGGGTTCCTCCGGGACGCCTCAAAGGCCATGACCGAAACTGAACGAATTGAAGTAGTCTCCTTCCTGGCTGCGAACCCTGACGCCGGTGACATCATGCCGGACACAGGAGGGGCTAGGAAGTTGCGATGGAGAGCGGAGGGACGTGGCAAGCGCGGAGGGGTGCGGGTGATCTACTACTTCCATAACGAGTCGATTCCGCTGTTTCTGCTCAACGTCTTCGCCAAGAATGAGAAGGCGAACTTGACCCGCGCGGAACGGAACGAGATGAAGACCCTGCTGCCGCGCTTGGTTGCGGGCTATCAAAAGAGGATGACGAAATGAAGAACACTCGCACAGTGAGGCAGAGGAAGCCGCGTCCAGGCAGCCGCATTGTCACCAGCCTGCGGCAGGCAGTGGACTGGGTGGAGGGGAAAGATGTGCCGGTTCGCGTCACCACCGTGGAGGTTCCCACCGTCGACGTTCGCTCAACCAGGAAACGGCTGGGGCTGAGTCAAGCGGCGTTCGCCGCGAAATTCGGCTTCCAGCCGGCAACACTGAGAAATTGGGAGCAGGGCAGAACGCGGCCGGATGGGCCGGCGCGCGTCTTGTTGGCCGTCATTGCACGACATCCCGAAGCCGTTTAGGATGCTCTTCGAAGAACGGATTGAACAAAGCTGGCCGGCAATCGACAGCACACTTGAACATCGACCCGCTGTGCCGCCGCCTGAAGGGGATTGCGCTACCCTCCGCTACCCAGCGCTACCCAACAACAAAAACGCCGCCATCGCTTGCGGCTTCTTGCTCGTATCTCATTATTTTATTGGTGCGGATGAGAGGACTTGAACCTCCACTCCCTTGCGAGAACTAGAACCTGAATCTAGCGCGTCTGCCAGTTCCGCCACATCCGCACATGATGCGTGGGACGCTTTCATTCTTGCAACCGCGGCCGATCATTGTCAATGCGCCCGCCGCGGCGGCTGAGCCTCAGCCTGGGCTCTCTTCCGCAGTCCCAGCACCAGCCCCATCACGCGCTGTTCGATCTCATCACGGATTGCCCGGTAAAGCTCCACCGAGCCCATATAGGGATCTCTCACCCGCCAGTCCACCACCTCGGTCCCCGGCGCCGAAAATGGTTCCCCGCTCAGATTGACGATGACATCCGGTTTGAATGGACCCAGCTCGCGCAGCCCCTTCGGGCGGGCGCCGCTCATGTCGATCCCCTTTTCCGACATCACCGCCTTTGTCGCCGGGGGCACCATGAAAGCGGGCGAAAGCCCCGCGCTCTCCACCTCCATCACGTCCTTGCCGTAGGTCCGCGCGAAACCCTCCGCCATCTGGCTCCGGCAGGCGTTGCCAATGCACAGAAACAACACACGGTACCGCGGCGTCACCGAGCTTCCACCTTCCTCAGGAACAGCTTGTGAACCCGCGAATCCTGCGTCAGCTCGGGATGAAACGTCGCCACCAGATGCCTGCCGAAATCGACCAGCACAGGATCGCCATTGTGTGTCGCCAGGATCTTTCCCGAATCGCCCACGCGCCGGATGATCGGCGCGCGGATGAACACCGCCTCCAACTCGGCATCGCCGTCCAGCGCGTGCCCGCGGAGCCGCGCCACATGCGAAGCCAACTGCCGCCCGTAGGCGTTCCGCTCGATCGTCATGTCCAGCACGTTCAGCGACGCCTGTGGGGGGTTGAGCACCTCGCCGGCAAGCAGTATCGCCCCCGCGCATGTGCCGAAGACGGGCTTCGCCGCCGCAAACGCCTTGAGCGGCTCGAACAGCCCGTAATAGCTCATCAGCTTCAGCATCGTTGTCGACTCGCCGCCTGGAATGACCAGCGCATCCACAGCCTCCAGTTGCTCCACGGTGCGCACTTCCGCCGCGCGAGCGCCGGCGCGCGCAAACGCGCCGGCATGCGCTTCGAAGTCTCCCTGAAGTGCCAGAACCCCGACCGTCTTCATGCCATCTGCCGCCCTACCAGCCGCGCGTCTGGAGAAGCTGCGATTCATCCATCTGCCGGATGTCCAGCCCCGGCATCGCCTCGCCGAGCTCCTCGCTCGCCTCCAGAACCGCTTTCGGGTCGTCAAAATGCGTCGTCGCCTTCACGATCGCCTTGGCCCGCGTTTCCGGGTCGGAGCTCTTGAAGATGCCCGATCCCACGAACACGGCCTCCGCGCCCAGTTGCCGGACCAGCGCGGCGTCGGCTGGGGTGGCGACACCGCCCGCCGAGAAGTTTGGCACCGGCAGCTTGCCGTGCTCATGCACATACTCCACCAGTTCCAGAGGCGCTTGCAGCCGCTTGGCTTCCGCCATCAGTTCTTCACGCCCCAGCACGGTAATCTGCTTCATCTCCCTTACCACCGTCCGGATGTGCCGGACAGCCTCCACGATGTTCCCCGAACCCGCCTCTCCCTTGGTCCTGATCATCGCCGCGCCTTCGGCGATCCGCCGCAGCGCCTCGCCGAGGTTGCGGCAGCCGCACACGAACGGGACACGAAACGCGCGCTTGTCGACATGATGCTCTTCGTCGGCTGGCGTCAGCACTTCGCTCTCGTCGATGAAATCGACTTCGAGAGCCTCCAGCACCCGCGCCTCGGCGATGTGACCAATGCGGCACTTCGCCATCACCGGGATCGACGTGTTCGCCATGATTTCGCGAATCTTCCTGATCGCCGCCATGCGCGCCACGCCGCCTTCCTTGCGGATGTCGGCAGGCACGCGCTCCAGCGCCATCACCGCCGAGGCGCCGGCCTTCTCGGCGATCTCCGCCTGCCTGGCGTCGGTGACGTCCATGATCACGCCGCCTTTCAACATCTCCGCCAGTCCGACCTTCACTCGGAATGTCTCATCCAGATAGTTCATCGTCTCTCTCCCTTCCAGTTGTCTGTTCGATTCCTAAACCATTGCCGGAGCCAGCGCTGCGGGCCTCGCCGGGCGGGCGTGCCCGATTTCCTCGCGAAACAGGTCGCCGAGCCTCTTTACTCCCGCGCCGATGCGCACCGGATCCAACCCGGCGAAACTCAACCGCAGCGAGTGCCGCGCCTCGCGCGCAACGGCGAATACCGGCCCCGGCGCGTACGATACGCCGCGCGCCGCGGCCTTCGCCAACATCGAAGTCGTGTCCACCTGCCGCGGCAGGTCCACCCACAGGTTGACGCCGCCCTCCGGCCTTGTGAAGGCCGAACCGGCCGGCAGATGCGCTTCGCACGCCAACAGCACTGCCTCCAGCCGCGCCGAGCCTGCCCGAAGCATCTTCTTCCTGTGGCCGTCCATCCGGCCGCTTTCGAGAAACCGCAACAGCGCCGCCTGCGCAAGCTGGTCGGAATGCAGATCGGCCAGTTGTTTTGCTTCCGCCAGCATCCGGATGACCGCCGAATTGGCCAGCACCCAGCCGACGCGCAGGCCGGGGAACGCCAGCTTTGAGAGGCTCTTGATCCGGATGACCAGGCCGGAACGATCCATCTCCTTCAGCGGCGGCAGCGGCGAGCCGCGATAGCGCAGGTCGCCGTAAATGTCGTTCTCGATCACCGGCAGTTTCGCGGCATCGGCGAGCTTCAACAGCCGCCGCCGGGCGGCCTCCGGCATCGTCGTCCCCATGGGGTTCTGAAAGCTGGGAGTCACCACCACCAGCCGCGGCCTCAGCCTCGCGATCGCCTGCTCCAACGCGTCGAGATCCATGCCGCTCTCGCCCACCGGGATGCCCGCCACCTTGCACTGGCCTCGCTGGAACACATTCTTCAGCCCGGGGTAAATCGGGTCTTCCACCAGAACCGTGTCGCCCGGGCCGGCCAGCAGGCGCGCCAGCAGGTCGATCGCCTGCTGGCAGCCGCTTGTCACCAGCAGGTCGTCGTCCTCGCGCGCCAGCGACTGTCTTCGCGCGTCTTCCAGCAGATAGCGCCTCAGCGGAGCGTAACCGACCGGCGAGCCAAGCTCCAGGATTTGCCGCGCGTGGTGCCGCAATGCCTCCTCGCAGGCCGCCCGGAATTCCGCCGTCGGGAACAGCTCGGCCGCCGGCCGCGAACTGTCGAATCTGAACTCAACTCCGGCCGCATCCGCCGCCGGCGGTTCGGGAGGCGCGCCGAGCCGATCGGACCACGACCATTTCCTTTCGGGGCCTTCGGGGCCCGGAAGCGCAAGGGCCGCCCCCGCGACAAAGCTGCCCCGTCCCACGTGGCCGGTGATCAGCCCGCTGTTCTCGAGGATTTCATACGCCGCGGAGACCGTGGCCCGGTTGAGCTTGAGCCTCGCCGCCAGTTCGCGCGTCGGCGGAAGGCGGTCCCCCGCCCGCAGCCGGCCGCTTTCGATTTCGGCGCGCAGCATCCCCGCAAGCTGGCGGTAGATCGGCTCGCCGCCAGATAGATCCAAAGGGGGAAGGGAAATGCCCGCCATAGCCGGCCCGCTGCTGCCAGCATACCAAATTGGATTGGATGATCAATGGCCGGATTGGCCTACTTGGCTGGCTCCTCCGCCGGCGCCGGCCGCCCCACGCCCGTCGGCACCGTGCGGATCCGCACGCCCGCCTCGCCGAACAGCTCCAACACCTTGGCGAACTGCTCACTGTACATCGGCCCGCTGTACTGCTGGTACCGCGTCTCGTCCACCACCACCTCGACGATCCCCGCCTGCACAATGGCTCGGGCGCAGTCCATGCAGGGCATCAGGTCCGCATAGAGCGAGCATCCCTCCAGCGGCGTGCCCGCGCGAGCCGCATTGTAGATGGCGTTCCGCTCGGCGTGCTCGATCCACAGATACTTGGCCGGACGCTCGAACCGCTCCGGCTTGTCGTCGCGTATGTGCCGCGGCAGAGAGTTGTACCCGGTGGAGCGGATCTCGTGTGCCGGTCCCACGATGACACAGCCCACCTTGGTCGACGGATCTTTGCTGCGAACCGCGACGACGCGGCAGATCTCCAGGAAATAACGGTCCCAATCGGGCACGGAAGCCATGGGGATGAGGATACCGCCTGCCCGCGGGGTGCGGCTACTCCGGACAGGCGATGCCGCGCCGCCGGCAGAACTCTCTCCCCAGCTCGGTCAGGCGCGCGCTGCCCAGCAGATCTTGCGCCAGCCCGAACAGCACCCGCTCCTCCACCGCAAAGTGCTCCCTCGATGCCTCGATCACTTTCCTCATCTGCGCCCGGGCCAGCGCCGCGTCCGTCACTTCGCGCATCGCCTCCAGAAGCACCCGCTGTTCCTCGTGCTCCCGCTGCATCGCTTCCAGCGTGTCGCCCACGCCGCGCTGCGTCGCCGGCAACGCGTTAAACAACAGCGTGTCCTCGTCGATCGCGTGATTCCGCATCAGGTGCTCCAGCCAGACCGCGGCGCTGCGCATCTCCTCAAGCGACATCGACGCAAGCCGCTGCTCCAGTCCCCTCAGCAGCACGAGAATCGCCGCATGCTCCCCTGTCAGCAAAGTCACCAGATCCTGACGCGACTGTTCCGGCAAATCGAGATCCTTTCGTCCTGTTTCACCATCTTGCCATATCGATCGCGGTCTGCAAAGACCCCCGGAGGGCGCCGCCAGAGGCGGGACCACCTCGGTTTGATACGATACCGAATTGCGATTGGATCCGTGGATTGCATGGTGACGTGGAGGCGGGAACAGGTCCTGGCGGTGGCAGTCGTCGCGGCGTTGCTCGCGCCCGAGGCGGCTGATGCGCAGCGGCGGAAGAAAACCGAAGAGGAGCTGACGCAAGTCCTCGAAATCCCCCCGGACCCGCCGGTCTTTGTCATCGCCGATGCTGCGCGGCTTTCTTTCCTCAACCCGCCGATGACCGCCAGAGGACTGCTGTCGCAGCAGACCCGCGACGCCGTGAAGTGGCTCCTTGGTCAGAGCCGCGGCCGGAAGCTGATCAAAATCCGCGCCTTCGTCGCCGGCACCGGGGATCAGCGCCGCGTGCCCGCCATCGTCAGCGAGGAGTTGTCCGAGCGGAAGCTCGCTCTGCCGGCTGTGACCGTCGTCCAGGCCGGCGGATTGCCCATGGAGGGCGCGCAGGTGGTCCTCGAGGCTGCGCTGGAGGAGAAGAAACCGGTCAATCCCGCTGGTCTCGCCTTCATCTCAGGCCAGGTCGGACGCCCGGCTGAAGGCGAGGCTGGTCTGGAAAAAGCGGCCGCCCGTTCGGCTGACTCGCTCAAGCTGGCCGCCGAAGCCGCCGGCAGCGCGGCGCTGCTGAGAGTCTCCTGTTTCCTGACCTCTCTCGAAGACGCGGACGCCGCCCGCGCCGCCGTCTCCGCGCGCTTCCCCGCCGTGCCGCTCCTGCTTGTCCAGACACAGCGGCTCCCCCGCGAGCGGCTCGTCGAGTGCGAGGGCGTCGCCAGACTCAAGCAGCCTCCGGCATCAGAGGTCGAGTTCCTCAACCCGGAAGGCCTCGCTGCGTCAAAGGCGTATTCCCAAATCGCGCGCGTGAATTCCACCCGCCTGGTGATCACAGCCGCCCAGTTGGCTTTCCGCTACAGCGAGGACGACGCCCGCCTCGCCTTCAGCCGCCTGGAGAAGACTCTCGAAGGCGCGAAGTCCTCGTTGAAACGCGCCGTGATCGTGAATTCCTATCCCCTCTCCGGGCAGATGGCCGAGATGATCAGAAAGGTCAGGTTCGACTGGCTCGACCCGGCGAGGCCCCCGGCCTCGACGCTCCTGCCGTTTGAAGGTTTGCCGTCGATCGATTCCAGCTTCGCCATCGAAGCGGTCGCGATCGGCTCAGCTCAGTGAAAGGACTTATCCATGTCTGAAAAGTGTGTTGTGACCTTCGGCGAGATCATGTTGCGCCTCGCCCCTCCGGGCTTTGAGCGCTTCTTCGTCTCGCCGTCCATGCAGGCTACTTTCGGCGGAGGCGAAGCGAACGTGGCTGTCAGCCTCGCGCACTTCGGCTTGCCCGTCCGCTACGTCACCGCATTGCCCGCCCCGGGCCACCCCGCCACTGACGGCTTCCTCTACCAGATGCGCGGATTCGGCGTGGATGTGAGCAGGATCGTCTTCAAGCCCGGCCGTTTCGGCATCTACTTCGTCGAATCCGGCGCCAACCAGCGTCCCTCCAAGGTCACCTACGACCGGGCCAACTCCGCCATCGCGCTCGCCGGACCGGGCGACTTCGACTGGACTTCCATCTTCGACGGCGCGGGCTGGTATCACGTCACAGGCATCACCCCGGCCCTGTCGCAGAGTTGCGCCGATCTGACTATTGAAAGCGTCAAGGCTGCACGGCAGCTCGGCCTCACCGTCTCCGTTGATCTCAACTACCGCAAGAACCTCTGGAAGTATGGCAAGAGGGCCGAAGAGGTGATGAGCGAAATCGTGAAGTTCATCGATATCGCCATCGCCAACGAAGAGGACTGCCAGAAGGCCCTCGGCATCTCGGTGGAAGGCGTAGACGTCCATTCCGGCGCGCTCGATGCCGCCAAGTACGAGTCGCTTTCGAAGAAAGTCCTGGGCGCCTACCCCAATCTCAAAATGATCGCCATCACGTTGCGCGAATCCCGCAGCGCCTCGCACAACGGCTGGTCTGCCTGCCTCAACGACCGCGCCGGCTTCCATCTCAGCCGCCACTACGAAATCACTCACATCGTCGACCGCGTCGGCGGTGGCGACGCCTTCGCTGGAGGGCTTATCTACGGCCTGCTGAAACTCGGTTCCACCAAGGAGGCTCTGGAATTCGCCGTGGCCGCCTCCTGCCTGAAGCACTCCATTCCCGGCGACTTCAACCGCTTCACCCGCGCCGAAGTCGAAGCCCTGCTCAAGGAGGGCGGTAGCGGGCGTGTTCAGCGCTAGCTGGTCTCTGCTCCTGTTGCTCCTGGCTCTGAGCGCGAGCCTTGCGCGGCCGGCTCGCGCTCAGATCTGGCCCGGCACCCCCCAGGCCGCGTCTCTGGCGCCTCTGTCGGCCGAGCAGCGGGGACTCTGGTTTGCCCACCAGTCTTTCGGCGTGGAAAGTTGGGCCGCGGGCCTGTTCAGCACTTCGCTGCGTCATATCCGCAACCGCCCGGAGGAATGGGGCCAGGGTGTCGACGGCTTCGGCCGCCGGTTCGCCACCAGGATGGCCAGCAATGCAATCGGGAACATGTCGGAGGCGGCCCTCGGCAGCCTGTGGGGTGAAGACCCCCGCTACCCGAAGATCGGGCAGGGCCCGTTCAAGCCCCGGATGATGCACGTGTTGAAAATGACCGTGCTCGCTCAGAACAACAACGGTGACTACATGCCCGCCTACGCGCGGTACGCCAGCGCCGTCGTCGCCGCCCAGACCACCAATCTCTGGCGGCCGCCCAGCGAGAATACGCAGATCGATGGGCTCCGGCGCATCGCCAACGGGGCCATGTTCCGCATATTCACCAACTTCATGGACGAGTTCGGCGGCGACATAAAGCGGAAACTTCTCCGCCGCAAGCCCCGTCCCTGATTTCAAACGCCCCCGAGCCCGTATAATCGAGTCAGAGCCATGGTTTCACGCAGGCACCTTCTACTGGGATCGGCGCTCGCCCCGGCGCTCGGCGCCGCGCAACCTCCTGCCTCGCCCCCGCCGAAGCCGGAAGTCGCCTCCAGCCAGGAGGCCTTCAAAACCGGGGTCAGCGAGGTCATTGTTCCTGTCACAGTCACGGACGAGAAGGGCAAGTTCGTCACAAACCTGGAGAAAGGCGACTTCGAGCTTCTCGACGAGGGCCGCCCTCAGTCCATCTCCTTCTTTACCCGCGAACGCAATCAGCCTGTCGTCATCGGTTTTCTCGTTGATCTCTCCAACGCCTCGAAGCTCCGCTGGAAGGAGTTCGTCGAGGCCATCCAGGACCTCGTGCTGGCCTGCATGGAGCCGGAGAATAAGAACAAGCGCGATCAGTACAGCGGCTACCTCATCGGCTACTCCACTCAGGCCGAACTGCTGGTCAACACGACCAACGACCCGGAAAAGCTCCTCGACAAGGTACGCAAAATGAAGCCGGGCGGCGGCGCGGCTCTGTTCGACGCCGTCTATATGGCCTGCACCAGCCGGGCGCTTGTCAAAGGCGAGCCCATCGAGCCGCGCCGCGTCATCATCATCGTCGGCGACGGCCATGACACCGCGAGTTCGAAAAACCTCAACGAGGTGCTGGAACTCGCTCAGCGCAACCTGGTCACCATTTATGGGGTCTCCACCGTCAGCTTCGGTTTCAACGTCGACGGTGAAGCGAACCTCAAGCGCCTGGCCGAGTCCACGGGCGGCCGCGTCGTTTATCCGCTCGAAGGCGTCTACAAGGATGTCAGCGGCTACCTCTCCACCCCCTCCGACGAGGGCAACTACGCCCTCAAGGTCGGCACCGGCGGCTATGCCAGCGCCATCATGCGCGGTTTGGTGGACGCCATCTCCTCCACTGCCGGCGAGATTCAGTTGCAGTACATCCTCCGCTACACACCCTCTGAAACCGACGTCGCCAAGACGTTCCGCCGCATCGAGGTCAGGGTCAACGTACCCAACGTCAAAGTCCGCGCCCGCGAGGGATATTTCCCCTATACCCCATAAGCCCTCCCCCCGATAAGGTTCATATCCATGCCCATCGCCACACGGCCCGTCGAGCTCCGCCGCATGGAGGCGCGCACCCTCCTCGCGCTCGGCGAGCCCTGTGGCGTTATCGTCTTCGACCCCGCCTCCGGCGAGGCTGCCTTCCGCCTGCGCCGGGATTGGGACGATTTTGCTGGTGAGGAGGCGCCTACACTTGCCGCGTTGGCCCAGGACCTCGAACTCAAATACTCGGAAATGGGTCCGCGGGAGTTTTTCTCCTGGATCGACTCCTCCCTTTCCGCCTCCCTCGCCGTGGATGACATGCGCCCCGTCGCCGGCAGAAGCGTGGATACGCTCGCTCAGGCTCTCTACCGCCAGACGGTCCACAGC
>JACADU010000440.1 GCA_013388415.1 Bryobacteraceae bacterium | reverse complement strand
CCGCCTCAGCCGGGCTATCTCGAGGCGATGAGGGAACTCTGCACGCGGCACGGCGCGCTGCTGATCTTTGACGAGGTCATGACCGGCTTCCGCCTCGCCTTCGGCGGCGCGCAGGCGCTGTACAACATCAAGCCTGACCTTTCGACCTTCGGCAAGGTGATCGGCGGCGGGCTGCCGATTGCCGCCTACGGCGGGCGCGCGGACATCATGAGCCGAGTCGCGCCGGTGGGCAACGTCTATCAGGCGGGGACGCTCTCAGGCAATCCTCTGGCGGTCACGGCGGGGCTGGCGATGCTCAAATACCTGAAGGCTCACCCGGAGGTGTACGACCATATCGCCGCCGCCGCGAGGCAGGTCTGCGAGGCGGCGCCTGACGGGCTGACGGTCAACCGGGTGGGCTCGATGTTCACATTCTTCTTCACCGGTGAGCCGGTGACGGACTGGGCTTCAGCCGGCAGGTGCGACCGCGCGCGCTTCAGCAGGTTTTTCCATTACCTGCTCGAAAACGGCATCTATTTCCCGCCGTCGCAGTTCGAGGCGGCGTTTGCCGGCGCGGCGCACGACGCTGACGCGGTGGCGGCGACCACCGCGGCCATTCGGAGCTTTTTCGCGCAATGAGCCGCCGGCGCCTGCCGGCGCGGGCGGCTCAATCAATTGGCGCTCTCAGCGCCGCCGCTTCGGCCCGGCGGCTTCCAGGTCCCGCGGAATGTGCTCCTCCCTCGAGATCAGGTCGAAGTTCTCGATGAAGCGGGCTGCGAGCGTGTCGTACTTGCGGTCGTATTCGGAGCGGCTCGGCCATGTGTTGGCGGGATCCAGAATGTTCGAGGGGACCCCGTCGCAGGAGCGCGGCACCAGGACGCCGAAGACCGGATCCTCGTGGAACTCGACGCCATCGAGCGACCCGCTGAGAGCCGCGTTCAGCAGCGCCCGCGTGTGGTGGATGCTGATCCGCTTGCCGACTCCGAACGGTCCGCCGGTCCAGCCTGTATTCACCATCCAGACCCGCGCGCCGTACTTCAGGATTTTGGCCTTGAGCATCTGAGCGTACTTGTAGGGGTGGTGGACCATGAATGGCGCGCCGAAACAGGCGCTGAAGGTAATCACGGGCTCGGCGCCGAGGCCAATCTCCGTGCCGGCAATCTTGCTGGTGTAGCCGCTCATGAAGTGATAGACCGCCTGTTCCGGCGTCAGTTTTGCGATCGGCGGAAGCACGCCGGAAGCGTCGCAGGTGAGAAAGACCACGTTTTTCGGATGGCCGCCGCGTTTTTCCGGGAGTGCGTTGTCGATGAATGCGAGCGGGTATGCTGCCCGGGTGTTTTCGGTCAGCCGGTCGTCGTTGAGGTCGAGCTTGCGTGTTCGCGGGTCGAAGACCACGTTTTCGAGGATGGTGCCGAACCGCTTCATGCAGGCGTAGATCTGCGGTTCTGCGGTTTCAGACAGCCGGATGACCTTCGCGTAGCAGCCGTCCTCGAAATTGAAGACGCCATTGTCGGACCAGCCGTGTTCGTCGTCGCCCACCAGGTGGCGGGTGGGATCGGCCGACAGCGTGGTCTTCCCGGTGCCGGAGAGG
Organism: Bryobacteraceae bacterium; assembly: GCA_013388415.1. Taxonomy (GTDB): domain Bacteria; phylum Acidobacteriota; class Terriglobia; order Bryobacterales; family Bryobacteraceae; genus JACADU01. Next base: position 1,273 of record JACADU010000440.1, on the reverse strand, counting down.
CCAAAGAAGATCGCCGCGTCGCCATCGGGGCCGACATTGGCGGAGCAGTGCATCGGCAGTACGCCCTCGAAGGGCAGCAAGGCGTTGAGGACCGTAAAGACGGTCTTCTTGATTTCGCCGCCGTAGCAGGTGCCGCCGATGATCGCCAGGCGCTCGGCGAGGTTGAGAATGATGAATGTTTCGGTGCGCGTCGAATCGATGAGAGGGCTCGCATTGAAGCCGGGCGCGGCGATGATAGTGAACTCCGGAACGTGCTTCTTGTAGGCGTCGAGGGATTCGGGCTTCAGGAACATCGTCCGGGCGAACAAGCTGTGCCAGGCGTTTTCCGTGATGATGCGAACAGGCAGGCGGTAATCGGTGTCGGCGCCGCCGAAGCAGTCTTGCACGAAGACGTCGCGGCCTTGCAGATACGCCTGCACGCGCGCCAGCAAGGTGTTGAAGTTCTCCGGCGAGAACGGGCGGTTATGGCTGCCCCACCAGATGTACTCTTCGGACGACGGCTCGCGCACGACGAATTTGTCCGCCGCCGCGCGCGCCGTGTGTTTGCCTGTGTGAACGACGAATGGGCCCTGGTTCGCGATAGAGCCTTCGCCGCGAAACACCGACTCCTCGTAGAGCGCCTCGGCCGGCAGATTCCAATAGACGCGGCGCAAGTTCGAAAGGCCGTGATTCAGCAAGCCGTAGGCGCTCGCCGCCAAGCCTGCTTCTTTGGCCGCGGGTGAGGGGATGTCAGTATAGATGTTCATGGCGTCCCCCTACATCCAGTCACGCACCAGACGCCGGTCGCCGAGATAGAGTTCGTTCGGGGCGGTTGGATCGAGCGCCCACCGGATTCGTTCCAGCGCCTCGGTGATCTCCTTGGCCGCGCCGCAGAAGCTCAGCCGGAGATGTCCCTCCATGCCGAACTCGCTGCCCGGCACGGTGACCACGCGCACTTTGTTCAGCAGGAATTCGGCCAGCTTTTGCGAGTTCTTCTCGTAGGCGCTGAAATCGGGGAAGCAGTAGAACGCGCCCTGCGGCTTGACGGCGCGCACGCCCGGGAAAACATCCAAGCGGTCGTAGAGGATGTCGCGGTTGTTCTGCAACGTGAGCCGCAGCGCCTCGATCGAGTTCTGTACTCCGTTCAACGCCCCAACCGCCGCCCATTGCGAAGGGGTCGCCGGCCCGGAAGTCTGCTGCCCTTGGATTGTCGACATGGCGGTCATCAGCTCACGTGAGCCGACCGCCCAGCCGATGCGGAAGCCGGTCATCGCGTACATCTTCGACACGCAGT
>JACADU010000388.1 GCA_013388415.1 Bryobacteraceae bacterium | reverse complement strand
GTCCTCGACCAGTTGGCCGGCTTCATAGAAGCACTCGCGCCGGATCATCATCGCGGCGGCCGACAGCCAGTCCACTTCGAAGGGCTCGGACGAATCGAACTTTCCCTGCAACAGGTACCCCTTGGCCCATTTGACGTTGGGGAAAAGCCGGGTGAGAGGCGATTTCCGGCTGAACAGGGCGTTCATCGGGTGGGGAAACGTCCTCCCGGAGGAGAACTGATCGGTGAGATCGGCGTTCAGCAGGCGGCTGCCGATCATGCCGGCCTGAGGGTTGTCATCGAGGAAGCGGACCAGCCGCGGGATGGAATGATCTCCGAAGAGAATGTCGTCGTTGAGGAAGAAGAAATGCCTTGCCTGAGAAATCGCCGCCCCCTGATTGCCGGCTTTGCAGTAGCCGACATTGCTTTTGTTGGCAATCAGGCGCACATCAGGATGCTGCGAGCGCAGGAACTCGACGGTTCCATCCGTCGAGCCGTTGTCCACGACAATTACTTCGTGGGAGTAGCCTTCCCACTGCGTCGAGCGAAGCGACTCGAGACAGTCCTTGAGAAAGTGCCTGGAGTTCAGGCTGATGATGATGGCGGCGACGTCGGGACGGTTCATGGGCTTGAATCCTCTAGGCGGGGCTCCCCTGGGTGTCAGGCGGCAGGGCGGCGGCCATTCTGCTCATCCGCTCAAGCACGACGCCAAGCCCGACTGTCAGCCACCAGCCCTTCAGCGGGAAGTGCATCACATCGGCTTGCAGCGCGAAGAACAGAACGGAAAGAAAACTGATCATGATGCATCGCATGAGTACGGCGCCGTCGCGGTCGCCCAACTGCGAGAATCGTTTCGCGCCCTGGCGGAGACTGCTCCAGAGCGCCCAGAAGAAGGCGATCAACACCATGTAGCCGAAGATGCCCACCTCCATGAGGCTGTTGAGGTACTCGTTGTGCGCGCTCGCGTTTGGAGCCATGCGGATGTTGCGCACGGTCTTGGGGATGATGGTCTGGTTCCCCGCGCCGACTCCGGTCCAGAAGTTCCGCGAAATCAACTCCAGGGCGGTCTCCCAATAGGTGAAGCGGTAGCGCAGGGAAGCGGAGCGTTCCACGGTGTAGTTGGAGGCGGTCAGGGCGCGCTCATAGATCTCGGGAGGAATCATGGGAATGATCGCAACGAACCCAATCAGGAGCCCCACCCAGATCTCTTTTCGGACTCGCGCCACGCCCATGAGCAGACACAGCAGGAGGGAAAACAGCATCGTGGCGACCACGGCGCGCGTGTTGGTCAGCAGCGTGTTGTAGGCGACAATCGCCGCCGACGCCAGAAGGAGCAGAATCACCCACCAGCGCCGTTCAGAATGAAGAAGCCAGAAGTAAAACGGCAAAGCGAGGATCAGATTGATGCCATAGACGGCGGCGTTCGATGTCGAGCCGATGGCGCGCTTGATGTTGTTGCCGAGCAGTTCATACTCAGCCGAATCATGAAGCACGGTGGAGAAACGCTCGTCGGTGGTTCGCATCCCGGTGGCGGCATTCTGGTCTTCGGTCACCGCGGCGTCTGCATGGTACTGGTAAATGGTGAATACTCCAATGCCAACGGTGGAAACCAGCCAAGCGACGATCGCCAGTTTGATCTGCGCGCGGTTGCGGACGGAGTTGAAAACCAGCAGCAGGAACATCACGTTCGCCAGCATCGAGCTGACGCCGCGGATTCCCTCGCGCAGCGAGTCCTGGTTGGTGACGGAGATCACAAGGAATCCGAAGTAGCCGAGGTACAGCCAGAAATGCCTGGGGGTCCAAAGACCGCGCCGCCGGATGACCGCCTGAAAGAGCACAGCGCCCAACGAGAGGGCGCCGACGATGCGCATCAGCGAAATCGTGGTCACAGCGCTGTCGTTGGTCAGGCGGCCGATGCGCTCGAGCGGCACGACAAACGCGGTCATGAGAAAGCCGAGAAACGGCCATGCGAAGACCGCCGCAGCCACGACCGAACCGCCCAGGATGCCGGCGGCCATCAGAGGCGAAGTCTTTGCCGCAAGAAGCGCGAGCGCTCCGCCAGCCCCCAAGCCGCCTGAAAGGGCCAGCAATGAACCTCGCAATGAAACGAGAGGCGTGCGCAAGGGCCTTACCTCGAGCCTGCTTGACCTGCTCCGTAGCCGACGACGCCAAGGCATGGCGCCTGGAGGATCAACTCAGCCCTTCGAGCGTCCCGGACGCTCGGGTCCAGGTACTCCACAATCAGCGCGACGATGACGCCAAGCAGCAGGCCCACGCCGAGGGAGATGTAGAAGATGAGCAACTTCCGGGGGTAGACGGGTGCCGGCGTGCTGGCGGGCTGCTGAAGGACGTTGACGTTCGAAATCCTCTTGTCCAGAAGCTCACTGTCCAAATGCGCGGCCTGTCGCTTCTTGACCAAATTCAGGTATCGTTCCTCTTCAGCCACGCGGGTGCGCTCGGCATCCTGAAGCGTGCCTTGAGCGGCGTCGAGTTCGCGCAGCTCACGGCGCAACTGATCGAGCGACCGCGACTGCTGCTCGAGCTTCGAACGGGCGCCGGCGAGCGCGACAGCCGTTTCCTGGAGGCTCTTTTCGAGTCTTTGCCGAAGGGGGTTGACCTCGTAGGTCACTGTTCCGGGACGAGTGCTTGTCTCGGCCTGCAACTGCGCCTCGAGATCCGCGATCTCCTTGCGCAGGTTGACCACAACCACCGAATCGGGCTGGTACTTGTTGGATGTCGTTGAAAGCTGGGCGCGCAGGTTGACGAGCCGTTCCCGCAGCGAATTCACGAGCGGATTCGGCACTTCCTGCTGGGAAGCCCGGATCTCACGTGGGGTTTCGGCGATGCGGCTGCGGAGTTCCTGCGCCTGCTGTTCCAGGCCTGCGATCTCAGTGCGTGTCTGAATGCTCGCAGAGGTGAGGTCGCGAAGCTCCCGCAGCAGCAGGCTCTGCTGTTCCTGAAGCGAGGTGATGGACTTGCGGCCTTTGAGATCCTGGATTCGCCCTTCGATCTGAGCCAGGCTCCGCCGCGCCTCCTGCGTCTCGGCGTCAAGGAACTCGCGGACGCCGTCGTCCTGCCGCACGCCGCCGCGGCGCGCGAGGTAGACGGCGATCATGCTGCGCTGAATCTTCTCGCCCAGCGTGTAGTCGGGCAAGCGGGTGCGGATGCCGATGACGTCGGTATCCTTTTCGAGTTCCACCTGAGTCCCCTCGCGGACAGTCTCGATCGCCAATTCCCGCTCGCCGAGCCGCTTCTTGAGGTCAAGCGCGATCAGGGCCTCGTCGTAGCCGCGCTTGACGGACTTGACCGCCGACTTCACGTAGTACTTGGCCCAGCCGGCCAAGCTCGTTGGCTGAGCTGGTTTCGCCCGGAACGCCTCGATGCCCACTTCGTCGACGACTTGCCCGAGGAGTTCGCTCGAGCGCAGGATCTGAATCTCATTGGCGGCGTCCTGGAGCCGCAAACCCGTTACGAGGACGTTGCCGCGAGCCGTGGCCGGAGGGTCCACATTCTCCCGCCCGAGTTTGACGATGATTTTCGACTCGGTCTCGTACTTTTCGGTCATCAGGCTCAGGACGCAATAGGTCCCTGCCACGGTCCCCAGGAAGACCAGAAGGACGATCAGCCAGCGGCGGCCCGCGAAGCCGGCGATCATCTCCTTGGTGATGGGATTCTCTTCCGGGATCACGATACCCGATCCGGGGTGGTATGGGGCGGGATTCATCGAATGACCGTGCCTCCGAACAGGTAGGTGAAGCCGGTGGTCAAGACGACCGGCAGCATTTTGGTGATGTTCTGCTCGACGAAGCGGTTGGCTTTCGCGACACCGGACTCGTCCACGAGCACCATGTCGTAGGGCTGAATCTCCATGAGCGCCTGCCCCGGCAGTTTCGTTCCCTGGCGCTTCAGAGAGATTTCGATGGTCTCGGGCGTGCCGGCGGCGCTGCGCCTGACCAGGATGACGCGGTCACGCTTGGAGGTCGACTTCAGTCCGCCCGCCTCCATGATCGCTCCAAGAACAGTCTGCGAGCCGATCAGTGGAAAGACGCCGGGGCGCTGCACATCCCCGCCCACGATGAACTTTCGCCCAACGAAGCTTCGCACCTGAACCGTCAGTTCCGCCTGTTTCAGAATCGGTTTGTAGAGACTTGTCAGGCGCGAGGTGAGCGACTCGACCGTCTCGCCGGCTGCCTGCACCTGGCCAACCAGCGGCATGCTGATCTTGCCGTCAGGACGGATATCGACCTTCTCGTTCAACTCTGGGTTGTAGAAGAACCGGATCTCGATCTGGTCTCCAGCCTCGAGCCGGTAAGCCGGAGGGGAAGCGGAGCCGGCCACCTGGCCAGCCTGCCCACCATCTCCGATCAGAAAGCCACTGCCCGCAAGGACAATGGAAAGACAAAACAACAGCGTTCTCATTGTCGTGTGTGAATAAGTCCCAGTGACGACGAACTTACCGGAGCCCTCGACTTCGTGGCCGGTCTTCCGGGTTGGTTCGACTCGAGCGGCAATGCCGGAGTCTCGCCAAGCAATTAAAAGTACTGTCTTCATAGAGTACACCGAGCACCTCCTTTCTTCAACCGGTTAGCCGCATCTTATGACGCATGAAGGTTTTAGCCCTAGAGTGCGACTCAGCGCGTAGGACAGAAGTACTGCATGCAATAGAACCAAGCGTGAACGTCAGGCTATTGTGCTGAGCAAGACAGGATGTTAGCTCTAGAGAACTGGGACTTTTGTGATCTACGAAAGAGGATTCGGGATGCGCAAGCGACTGCTCCAAGTGGGCCTGCTGGCCTTTGTCCTCTGCCTTGCCGCTCCGGCGGCAACCATCAACCCGCTGCTGTCGGACCTGACGGTCCAACTGGCTGATTTTGGAGGCGGGAACTTCGCCGGGGACATCCGCGGCGTTGCTTTCGCAGAGTTGCTGAATCCGGCGCCGGTGGGCAATGGCGTGGTGTTATTCGGCGACCCAAACGCTCCGTTCGGGCAGTCGGAACTGCTGACACTGAGCGGGGACTTCGCGGAGCTTGGAACGGCGAGCCTCAATTTTGCCGGCCTGAGTTTCGCCGGCGGCCAAGTTGTCGTGCCCGGGCTCTATAGCGACCTGCTTCCCGATCCTTCGACGGATGCCGCGCTGTCCCTGCTGAGAGAGAACCCGTACCTGAGGTTTGTGCTCGAGTTTGTTTCGCGGGACGTTGTGGACTTTGGCAATCAGCAGGTGACGATCGACACATTCAATGTCGCGCGGGTGGAGGCGGTCCCCGAAGCCGGGACGCTGGCCATGGCCATTGGCGGTCTGGCGCTGGTGGCAGCCGGAAGAGCGCGGCGCCGGCGGTGATTGCCGGGTGTGGCGCACGGGCGCCATGGCTTCCGATTTGAGGTGTTGCACTTAGTTCACAAAGGCAGTGGTGCGTCTGAAGTCCGGCCTCTATTTCACCCAGGCCACGCGATGTGGTGACGCCGCGGAGAAAAGCGGCCGATAGGTGAAGTGAAAGGCCAGCCCGCCCGACCCGAGGAAGGGTGGCCTGCGCCTTGCATCGATCATGCACCTTCGCACTACTTTCGCTTCACCCTTGCTGCTGCTCGTTGGGCTTGCGCCCCTGGGCAAAGCCGATCCGAGCATCCTGCCGCTGTCGGGCGGCAATTATTGGAAGATGACCAACAGCTATTCGGGGGCGCAATACAGCGTGAGCCTGGAGAACACCAGGACGATCGGAACGAAAGTAATGACCTTGTTCCGGATCAAGACAACGGTCTGGGAGTTGAGTCTTCTGGTCAGTCCGAACGGCGAGGACATCGTGATGGAAGGCATTGACTACTCGCCTGCGGCGCGCATGTACCTGGACCGCCCGATGCCGTTGTTCACCGCCAGCGCGGCGGCCGGAACGAGCTGGCAAAGCGCGCTTGGGCGGGTGACGCTGCTCAGCAGGACGGCCACGGTCACGTCGCCGAAGGGAACGTTTTCCAATTGCCTTCAGTTCCGGATGGACTTCGGGGGCAGCACATTGGATTGGTACTTCGCTCCCGGCATGGGTCCAGTTCGCATGGGGACCGACTCCTTTTCTTTTCTGCTGACCGACTACAGGTCGCTGGCCTACACTCCGCCGGCCGGAGTCTCGCAGACGGGCGCCTGCCCTCCGGTTGGCGTGACCCCAAACCCAGCCGCCCAAGGGGATCACACCACGGCGGGACAACTCGCGCGGCTGCTGATGGCGCGCGACGCGGGGACCCGGTTCCTCCATCTCAGCGCCAGTTGGAAGGAATTGGAGCCTTCACCGGGGACGTTCAACTTTGCTGAGCTTCGCCGCTACATGGACTGGGCGAAGCAATATGGGATGAAAGCGGCTCTGACAATCAAGACGGTAGACAGCACATCCTTGTCAGTCCCGGCCGACCTTGCTTCGCTCCCGCTGGACCATCCCACGCTGACCACGCGCTTCAAAGCGCTGCTCGCCGCGCTCTCTTCCGGCATTACTTCGGCGGTGACTCACATCAACATTGCGAACGAAGCCAACACCTACCTTGACGCCCGTCCGCAGGCGATTGCCGCCTTCCTTTCGTTCTACCTGGCCGGCGTGGGCCAGTTGAAGGCCTCTGGAGTGACCGCCCCGATCGGCGTCACGTTCGCGTATTCGGACTTCCGGCGCAACGACGCGACATTTCGCGTGGTGAGCCCATATTGCGAGCAGATCAGCTTTACCTACTATCCGTTGCGCCCGGACTGGACGCTTCGCGATATCGCCGACGTCAGTTGGGACATCGGCGAGATGGTTTCGGCCGCATCGGGCAAGCCGCTGGCCCTGACGGAGGTGGGCTACCCGAGCCATGCGACCTTTGGCGGCGGCACGGCAGGGCAGAGCAGCTTCTATGCGGCGGTTCTGGACGAAGTGAAGCTCCATCCCGGCAAGATTCAGGGCGTCTCCTTCTTCCTGATGAGCGATCCGCCAGAATCGGTGGTGGAAGCGATCACACAAGCCTATTCGCAGGCGGGCAGCCCTCAATTCGGCGTGTTCGTCGGCTCCCTGGGGCTCTTTACCGTCGCCGACACAGCGAAGCCCGCGTGGAACACGTTCTCCACAAAGGCCCAGCAGTTGGCCACAGCGGCGTCGTGTTCGTCGAGGGCGATCTACTGAAGCCGCTCCAGCGGCAGATGCCCTGCGATCAGCGCAAGTTTCTTTTCAACGTGCTGCTCCCACCCGTGGCGGCGTGAGAACTCCATGCGGCGCTGCACGTCCGCCGGGTCATCACAGGTGAGCGCGGCGCGGACATGAGCGAGGAACTCTTCGTGTGAATCGGCCACGCGGACCAGATGGCGCAGGTTCTCCACTGCGGGAATTGCCATGGAGACGGTGGGTTTGCCGGTTGCCAGGTACTCGAAGAGCTTCAACGGAAAGATATAGCGCGTCGTCTCATTCCGCCTGTAGGGCATCATGCAGACGTCCATCCCAGCCAGATAAGACGGCAGCTCGGCGACTTTGCGCATTCCGAGGACATGAATGTTCGGCCTGTTGGGAACCACCTTGCGCGCATTCCCCTGGAAGCCGCCGACGATCACGATTTGGTATTCCGGGTTTTCGGCCAGGAGCGCGATCAGCTCTCCGTCGAATCGCAGTTCATCGATCATGCCGACAAAACCGACCCGGGGGCGCGGAATGCGCGCCAGGTCATCAGGCACGACCGTCGCCGGGTCGGCAGCCTTGGCGAAATGCGGGATGTCGGCCGCATGATTCACAACAAACACTCTCGAGTTCTGGGAGCGCTTCTTTTCTAGCAGCGGGCCGGAGCCGACAAAGACGATCTGGGCGCGGCGGGTGAGTTCCGCGTCAATGCGCGTGATGAAGGCGCGCTCCACCGGATGCGAAAAGAAGGAGGGCCAATCGTCCACACAATCGTAGATGAAAGCGCTGAAGCCGAGGTCAAGCACGCGCAGGTTCTGGGCGAAGAAGGCCCACAGGATGGGACGGCGGAAGCCGGTGCGCCGCAGGAGCGAGGCAATCTCCGCCGGGTACAACATCCCGTTCAAGGCATGCGCGGCGCGCGACTTCATGTTCCAGGGCGCGTAGGGATACCTGGGCCGGTAGACGCGCAAGTTCGGCTGGACTTCGCGCAGAGCCGGCACGCCTTCGCGGATCTGCCGCTGAAAGACAGCATTGCCGCGCATCAGCCGCGAAGGCAGCGCGTGGAACGGCTCAACATAGAGAACTTCGTTCTCCGGCGCGAGCCGCGACATCACCTGCTGGACTGGAGTCCAGTTCGCGTCCCATTCCTGCGTGGCGAGGCAAAGGATCTGCCGCCCGCGCAAGGCGGTGGATGCAGCGCTCATTCGCGGCTCCCGGCGGGCAGGATCTCGCGCACGACTTCGCCAATCGATTCCTCGAAGGAATGCGAGGGAGAGTAGCCGAGAAGCCGCCGCGCTTTGGCGATATCCGCCACTGAATAGCGCAGCTCGCCGGGGACAGCGTCCACATGAACCGCGGGCTGGCCGGTTCCGAGTTGCGCGGCGATCAGTTCGTACACGCGGTTCACCGATGTGGCGCGCCCCGTTCCGATGTTGAACGTTTCGCCGCTTGAATCGCTGCCGAGGGCCAGCAGAAAAGCCCGCGCGACGTCGGAGACGTGAACGAAATCGCGCGCCTGCTCGCCGTCGCCGTAAATGATAACTTTCTCGCCGGCGGCCAGTTGATTGACGAAGATCGTGACGACTCCTACGTAGGGACTGAATGCCTGTCCGGGGCCGTACGTGTTGAACAGCCTGAGGACGGCGCTTTCCAGCTTCGCCGCCCGCGCCATTGTGTGAGTCAGACGTTCGCTCGCCAGCTTCGAAACGCCGTAGGGGGAGATGGGCTCCACCGCGTGCGTTTCATCGATGGGCTCCGCCGTGGGCGCGTCGGCATAGACCGCCATCGACGATGTCGTGACGATGCGCCGGACCGAACCTGCCCGGATCGCCGCGCGTATGATGGCGGCTGTTCCGACGACGTTGGCCATTGTGTCCTCAACGGCGAACTCGAAGGACGACCTGATGGCGACTCTCGCCGCGAGGTGCAGCAGCGCGTCGCATCCGTCCACCGCCCTATCCGCGGCGCCGGGGTCGAGAATATCGCCGGCGATCAGTTCGGCTCCCGGCGGGACGTTCTCGCGCCGCCCGGTGCTCAGGTTGTCGAGAATGCGGACCTCGACGCCACCGGCAAGCAAAGCGCGCGCCACGTGCGAACCGATGAAGCCGGCTCCTCCGGTCAGACAGACTCTGCGATACCTCACGCCCACCGTCCTAACTGCTCCTGAGAGATGCCCTGGCTGCAATCGACTGAAAGCTCAGGCGCGAGAATGAACCGCTTGACTCCTGTCGCCAGACGGACCTGCGTGCCTGGAAAGACCAGCGACTCGGTCAGCTCGATGGGATTCCGCACGGCGGCATCGTCGCCGATCACGCAGCGCGAAATGGCCGCCCCATCGGCGATCTCAACGTTCTGGCCGATCAGCGACCCGCCGCTGGCCTTAGCCAGAAGCAGGTTGCAGTACAGAAGATCGGCCGGCGTCGTCAGATTGATGTCGTCGACCACGGCGTTGCACGGCCGCACGGGATAACCGTCGTCGATCAGGATTTGTATGGCGTCGGTGATCTCGTATTCGTCGCGCATGGCGGTCCGCGGTGTGCGGCGGATGGCGTCGAAGATCGTCAGGTCGAACAGGTAGAGGCCGACGCCCTTCAACCGGTTCCTCACGTGGCGCGGCTTCTCGATCACGCGCGTCACCATGCCATCAGGGTTGAGCACAAGGGCGTAGTTCCGCTGGATCGCCTTCTCGTCGTGCTCCTCCTTGGTGGCGAGGACCGCGCCGCCATCCTGCTCTTCATACAGCGCGAAGAGGCTCTCCAGGGGTCCGGGCACGAAGAAGATGTCGCCCAGAACGAGCAAAAAGGGATTGCGGATGTGCTGTTCCAGGCGGCCGACGGCATGAGCGATGCCAAGCGCCGTGGTCTGTTCCACATAACGGATCCGCGCTCCGAAGCGGCTTCCGTCCCC
>JACADU010000439.1 GCA_013388415.1 Bryobacteraceae bacterium | reverse complement strand
TCACGGCACCTATCCGCTGCCGGAATCTCAGCTCGACCGCTTCCTCATGCGCCTCCGCATCGGCTACCCCGACCCCGAAAGCGAGCGCAGCATTCTGACCAACCACTACGGCGCCGCTGCCCCCGATGTCGATTCCGTCCTCACCCCCGCCGAACTCCTCGAATGCCAGCAGGCGGTCGAAAACGTGCGCGTCGACCCCGCGCTCGTCGACTACCTCCTGGCCATCGTCGACCTGACGAGAAACCACGAGTCGCTCTCCCTCGGCGTCAGCCCTCGCGGCGCGCAGGCGCTCTACCGCGCCTCGCAGTCCCTCGCTCTGGTGGAAGGCCGCGATTACGTCCTGCCCGACGACATCAAGCGGCTGGCCATCCCTGTCTGCGCCCACCGCGTCGTCGTTCATTCCCGCGCCGCGCTCGCCGCGCGCTCCACCGAAGCCTCCGAACGGATCCTCGCCGAAATCCTCGACAGGGTGCCTGTCCCGCTGTAATCAATTCCCTATGAAAACCGCCATTGTCGGTCTGCCCATGACGGGCAAGACCAGTCTCTTCACGATCCTCACCGGTGTGCATGAGGCCACCCGCGTCGGTTCGATGGAAGCCCGCGTCGGCGTCACCAAAGTGCCCGACCCGCGGCTCGACGCCCTCGCCAGAATCTTCCAGCCGCCCAAGGTCACGCACGCCACCATCGAGTTCCTCGACTTCCCCTCCATCTCGAAAGAGGCGCTCGCCAATCCCCAGTACCTCGCCAGCATGAGGGTCGCCGACGCCATCGCCCACGTCGTCCGCGTCTTTCAGAGCGACACCGTCCCCCACGAGAAGGGCGATGTCGATCCCATCCGCGACATCCAGGATGTCGACGCTGAACTGTCACTCAGCGACCTCGTCGTCGTCGAAAAGCGCCTGGAACGGCTCGAAAAGGAGCGCAAGAAGATCAAAAGCGCGGAACTCGATCGAGAGGCTGAACTGCTGGTCGAGGCCAAGGCGCGGCTCGAAGCCAACGAGCCTTTGCGCGGCTGGAAGCTCGATCCCGCCGGCGAAAAGCTCCTCCGCGGGTTCCAGTTCCTCTCGCAGAAGCCGATGCTCTACGTCCTGAACTTGGGCGAGGAAGACGCCTCGAAGCTCAACGATGTCGAGGAGAGCTTCCGCCGGAAGCTTGCCTCCCGCGCCGGCGCCGAAGTCACCGCCGTCTGCGGCAAAATCGAAGCCGAATTGGCCGAATTGTCGCCCGACGAGGCCGCCGAATACCTGGCAAGCTACGGTCTGCCCGGCAGCGGACTTGACCGGCTGGTCCATGCCTCCTACCGGCTGCTGGGGCTCATGAGCTTCCTCACCGCCGGCGAAACCGAGGTCCGCGCTTGGACCGTCCCCATCGGTTCCACCGCTGTCAAAGCCGCCGGCGCCATCCACACCGATTTCGAGAAAAAATTCATCCGCGCCGAAGTGGTTCATTGGGAGCAGTTGGTCTCTGCCGGCGGTTACGCCGGATTGAGAGACAAAGGGCAGCTCCGGCTCGAGGGCAAGGAGTATATCGTGAAGGACGGCGATGTCCTCGTGATCCGCCACGGTTAGGCTCCCGCTTCTCTTGTCCGCCTCAACCGGCGCGCCCAACCGGCCCTTGTTTCTGCCGCGCTCCGGCTTGGCGCCCCCGCCGCCGCGCCCAGCTCAGGCTGATCGTCGAGCCTGCCACACGCTGAGCGCCGCCCCTAGCGCCAGACAGCACCACGCGAACCAGTCGCCGTGCCGCGTGTAAAAGGTCTTCTCGCGCAACCAGGCGAAACGCAATCGCGTCGCCTGCCGTGTGAATTCCGGCAGCCGGTCGTGCACAACCCCTGCCGGATCGATCGAAGCCGTGATGCCGTCGTTCGCCGAGCGCAGGATCCAGCGGCCATTCTCCACCGCTCGCATCCGCGCCAGCAATAGATGCTGGTTGCGCGGGCCCGGAGACCGCCCGAAGTAGCCGTCGTTCGTCAGGTTCACAATCACTTCAGCGCCGCCGTTCACGAACCGCCGCACCAGGTGCGGGAACGCGGATTCATAGCAGATGATCGCCCCCACGCTGTGCTCGCGCCCTTCGCCGTATTGCAGCGGGAAAACCTTGACCTCCCGGCCGGCTTCATACGCCCCGGCTTCGCCGCTGATCTGCTCGATCCATCCGAAACCCCGCGGAACGAACTCGCCGAACGGCACCAGGAAGATCTTGTCGTAGCGCCCCAAAAGCTGCCCCCGCGCCCCCAGCAGAACCCCGCTGTTCAACGGCCGCTTCTCCGCCGTGTAGGCCACCGTCCCGAACATCAGCGGCGTCGAGGCGAGCCTTGCCGTTTCGGTCATCTGCTGCCGGAAGGCGGGGTCGTCGTAGTAATAAAACGGCGCCGGGACCTCGGGCCAGAGCATCAGCGCGGGAGCCGGCAAGCCCGGCCTCAACGCGCTCTCCAGGCTCAACAATGAAAACTGCCGCGCTGCCCGTTCCTTCTCCTCGGGCGTCCACACGGTGTCGCCCGCGACATTCATCTGCACCGACACCGCCTGTTGCCCCGGCCGCTGCGCCACCTCCACAGCCGGCAGCAACCCCAGCCCCGCCAAAGGCGTCAGCCACAGAAGTTCCTTCCGCGGGCGCCGCAGCAGCATCAGCGCCAGCGCCGTCGAAACCGCGGCGAACAGAAAGCTGAGCCCGTAAACGCCCAGAACCGGCCCCAGACGAAGAGGCAGCGCCATCGAGATCCCGGCATTGCCCAGCATCAGCCACGCGAACCCCAGCGGTCCCTGCGTCCGCTCGAGACCTGCCCACAGCGCGGCGATCCCCGGAATCGCCCACGGCTGCCGGATCAGAAACCCCGCGCCCCAGGCGAACGCCGCCCAATGCAACGCCTTGACCGCCGCGAACAGAACCAGCGCCAGCAGGCTCAACGCCCCGCTCAGCCCCCCGTATGCGTCCAGAACGCTGCCGATCCAATTGCAGACCACAACCCAGTACAGAACCCCGCCCAGCCAGCCGCCCACCATCCGCTTCCTTGTCGAAGATTCGCGCGCCAGCGCCCACAGCATCGGCGCGAGAGCCGCCGGAGCCAGCGCCGCGAGATTGAACGGTGGAAACAGCAGGGCCGCCAGGACCGCGCTGAGCAGACAACAGAGGACCGTCACAGCGCCTGTGCCTGATGATTGACCAGATCCGCCATGTAGCTCGAGCGGACGAACGGTCCGGCAAACACCTTCTTGAAGCCGATCCGCTCCCCGTACTCGATCCAGCGCTCGTATCGCTCCGGCGGGACGTATTCTGCCACAGCCATGTTGCGCCGTGAGGGCTGCAAGTATTGTCCGATCGTCACAACGTCCACCCCCGCCGCCCGCAGATCGTCAAGCAACCGGCACACCTCCTCTTCCGTCTCGCCCAGCCCCGCCATCAGCCCGCTCTTCGTCAACACGCCAGGCGCATGCCGCCGCGCAAAGGCGAGCACTTCGAGCGATTGCCTGTAGTCGGCCTGCGGCCGCACCTTGCGGTACAGCCCCGCGATGGTCTCCATGTTGTGGTTGAAGACGTGAGGTCCGGCGTCGAGCACGCGCGCCACGGCTTCGGTGTCGCCACAGAAGTCCGGTGTCAGCACCTCGACC
>JACADU010000419.1 GCA_013388415.1 Bryobacteraceae bacterium | reverse complement strand
CCGTGAGATCGGTCTTCTCGAAGTTGTACCGGTTGACCTCTCCGCCGTTTTCCGCTGTCACTGTCAGCCGCGCCTGCGCGGCGGCCTCGCCCGCGCTCGCTTCCGTCCCGATCAGCCTCGCCGCCGCCGTCAGCGCCGCCGAGTTCGCCGCCGTCTGAAGCTCCATCCGGATCATGTACAACCGGGCAAGATCGACGGCGAAGCCCATGAACGCGAAGATCACGCCCACCAGAATCACCAGGATCTGGATCGTCGTCGCGCCTCGCTGGTTCCACCCTCTTCTCAAGCTGCTTCGATCTCCCTATTTCTTCTTCTGCGTCGATCCAGGTTCGGCATACCCGCTCGGCCCGACGTAGGCGGGCTTGGGTTCCTCACCCTTCTTTTTCTTTTTCTTCTTCGCTTCGCGCTCGGCGAGTTCTTCGTCGGCGCTTTGCAGGAACGGTTCGATCGTCGTCGGTAATTTGGCCTTCTCTTCCGGCGGCAGAGGTTTCACAAACGTCGGCGTGATCACCACCAGCAACTCGTCCTGGCTCTTCTTCGTGGAACGGCTCTTGAACAGATTCCCCAGAATCGGAACGTCGCCCAGCCACGGAATCTTGTTCAAAGACTGGACGACCCGGCTGTCGAGCAGCCCCGCAATCGCGAAACTCTCGCCATCCTTCAACTCCACCTCCGTGCTCGCCGTCCGCGTCGCAATCGCCGGAATCAGGAATCCCTGAAGCTGGACCGCGTTCGAAAAATCGAGCGCGCTCACCGACGGGTTCACCTTCAGGTGGATCTTCCCATCCGGCGTCACCGTCGGCGTGAAATTCAGCTCCACGCCGAAGCTCTTGAACTGCACGGTGACCACCGGCGCAACTGCGCCGCCCGTCGATGTCGCCGCCAGGGTCGGAAAGGGGAATTGCCCGCCCGCCAGAAAACTCGCCTCTTTGCCCTCCACCGCGATCAGGTTCGGCTCGGCCAGAATCTGTAGCAGGTTCCTCGCCTGGAGCGCGCGGATCGTCGCTCCGATGTTCAGATCCGGCCGGTAGAGGAAAATGTTCAGCAGGTCGCTGAAGTTCAGTGTGGAGTTGGCGAACTCCTGGTCCTGGAACTGCAATTGGCTGAAACGCGGCGTGGCGAACTGCTGCGTCGAAAGCGCTCCCAGCATCTTCGGATTCCGGCTGAAATAGTTGATCCCGAACTCTGACAGCGCCACGCGGTCGACGCTGGCGAACTTCACCTGAAGCATGATCTGCTGCGGAGCCTTCGGCTCCGGCGTCTTCAGGAGATTGACCACCACCTTGCCGAGCGGCGCAACCATCTCGCCGATTCGCTTCACCTCTTGGGCGTCCGGCGCCTCTCCTTTCAGCACGACGGCGTCACCCTCGGTTTCGAGCGTCACCCCACGCTGCCTCAGCGCCTCCGCGACTTTTCCCGCCGATGCCTTCGAAGCCGCCTGATCGTCGATCACACGCACGTTATACCGGCGGGTCCGCCCCGCCGACTCCCACACAACGACGGTCGTGTGTCCAACGCCCTTGGCGTTCACCATCACCTCCCGCGGGCTGACAACCACCGCGTCCGCCACCTTGGGCTCCGCCACCGCTACCCGCGAGATGTCCGAGCCAAACTCCAGCAATTCCCCACGCCCGATCAATATCTCCAGATCGCTTCCCGCGCTCTGACCCATCGCGGCAAAGCTCCAGAGCAGCGGCAGTCCGAGAGCCAGCCTGTGGAGGATGATCATTCCGCGGCGCATTTACTGAAACGTCTCCTGAAGGTGCTTGTCGCCGCGAAAGACGTCGACGACGATCTTCGGCTTTGGCGGCTCTTTCTTTTCCTTGGCCTTCGGATCGGCCTGTCCCGTCAGCGCGGCCCACGCTTTGGGGTCGCGCACATCCACCGGCAGTTTCCCCCCCGCGGCCCCGGCGCCCACCATCTGCGGCCGCCGGATTCTCGTGAAAAGCTCCGGATCGAGAGCTTCGGCAGTCACCGCCTGCTTGTTCGCGATCCTTGAACGGTCAAGCGGGTTCCTCAGCGCGAGGCTCAGCCGCCCCTGATTCTTCGCCAGTTCCAGCTTCCCCGCCTCCTCGGGCGTGACCAGCAGCGTCACGGCGCGCTGAAGCGTCACGTTGGGAGTCGCCGTCGTGGTCTGCGCCTGCCCCGGCTGCGCCGGCTGGATCTCCGTGTTCTTCCCGATCGAGAGAACCACCACGTCTTCCAGTACGACTGTGGTCAGCGCCTCGGCCATCGAACCCGTGCGCGTGAACAGCACATCGACGTGCATCCGCGGCTGAATCAGTCCCGCCACTCCACTGATGTCGGTGATCGGCACGGAAATGGCCCGCTTGCCGGGTTCGATCACCGCGGCAACGCCCTCGGCGCCCGCCAGAGCGCTGAGCTTGTTCGTCGTGATCGGCTCGTTTTGCAGGACCGGATACAGCAGTGCCTTGCCCTCGGCGAGCGATGTGTCCAGCAACGCCGACTTCGGCAGATCCTTGGCCGGCAGCGAGACGACCTTCAGATCCCCCTTGCCGAGCCTCGCCCCCGCCCCCAGGTCGCGGGCGGCCGCCACCACCCGGCTCATTCTCTCGTTCTGTGGCGCCCGCGTCTTCGCCCACAAAAACCAGGTCAGCAGCGCGGCCGAGACCCACGCGGCGCCGAAGATGATGAGGAGTTTCTGCCGGTCCATATTCAACCGTTTCCTTCCGCTCCCTCCGCTGCGAATAACATCGCCGTCCCGTCGCGGTAAATCAGCCTCCACCGCGCTTCACCCAGCACGCCCGCTAAAGTTGAGCCCGCCGGAACGAGCGCGTGCGTGATTCCGAAGCCCGCCATCGCCTCGCGCCACCCGGGCCGCGCCTCGGCCAGCAGTATGTACCGCTTCATGAAGTCCGTTCCGTAGAAGTCGCTCCGGCCATCGAAGAATACCTTGCGCCTCCCGCTGAAGCGGTAGATCAGGTAGCCGCCGTACTTGTCCGGAGCGTACAGGCGCGCGCCCTCCGGCAAAGCGCCGACGGCGGCGGCGGCCTCCACCGGGAATTCCTTTGGATCGAATCCTGCTCTTGCCCTCACCGCCGGCGCGGCCAGAAAGACCGCTGCCAATCCCAGCGCCGCGGGCGCCAGCGCCCATCCCCCCACCGTCCTGTCCAGCTTTCGTAGGTTCGACGAATAATTCAGCAGGTTCCCCGCCGCGCGTTCCACCCAGCCGCTCCATCCCTCCATGCGGCCCGCCGCCAGCGTAATGGAGCCCCCGGCCAAGGGCAGCGCCGCCATCGCCGCCAGCGGAAGCCCCCGCGCCGACGTCAGCGCCAGCCAGCCGAGCAGCAGCAGCGTGAAGAATCGCCCAAACTGGCGTAATTGAAACGCGCAGAACGCCCCCGCAGCCACCACTGCCGGAACCAGCGCCACTCTCGCCGCGCCCTCCGCCTGATAGTTGAAACTCTGGAACTCGGCGACCCGGCTGAGCAGCTCCCTGTTGGTCAGATACTGCGCCACGTGGGCGTGCAGCTCCCAGCCGTACGGATTCGCCAGCGTCCCCGCTAGCCCGAAAACCGCCGCTTGCGCGTACCAGCCGGCACGCGCCCCGCTCCGGCCCAGCAGCAGCCGCTCGGCCACCTCCCCTGCCAGGTAGAGACCCAGCACCGCCAACCCAAGCGCAAAACTGCCGTGCGTGTTCGCCCACAACGCTCCAAACACGAATGCGCCCGCTCGATGCCGCCAGCCAAACCGGGCGCCCGCCTTCTCCGCGGCATACAAGGTCAGCAGCAGCCATACCCACCCCATCAGGTGGGGACGCGCCAGCCAGTGCAGACTTGCCGTGGTCATCATGACAGGCATCAGGGCGCAACTCAGAAAAAAATCGCCGCCGGCGCTCCATTGGAGCCGGACCCAAAGCCAGACTCCCGCACAGATCCAGACAACCGTCAACCACGCGACTCCGCTCAGTCCCGCAATTCGGTGCGCCGCCCCAAACAGGACGTCCGGTCCCCATTCCCATGCCTTCCAGGGCCGGCCGGGCTGCGTGAACGAATAAGGGTCTGTCTTCGGAATCCCCTTGCCGTCCAGAAGCCACTCGCCGGTGCGGATGTGCCATCCCGTGTCCGCGTCCCGGAACAGCTTCACCGGACCGTCGAGCAGCAACAAACAAGCGGCTGCCGCCGCGATTGCGGCCACCAGCGCCAGGTCGGGGATCAACCACCTGCGCAGCAAGCGGTCATCACCTGAGCTGCCGCCAGGATTAGGATCCTGTCGCGCCAATGCTCGTCAGGCCCTGCGTGATGCTCGAGTAAAGGCTGACAACCGCGGTGGATAGCTGGTTCACCGTCGTGATCAGGGCCAAACCGACCGCCGCGACGATCAGCGCGTATTCAACCAGGTCCTGCCCCCTGTCCTCTCGGACCAGGCGCAGCCAGATAGCTTTCATCAATCTGTCCATATGAGTTATCTCCTACTCTGAACCTGCTAGCGTGAAGCCCGTTGGTTCGGGCTTTCATTCGTGTTGCCTGACGGTTCTCCACCGCCGAAGGCGTGCTTCCAGAAACCAGCGAACCGCTGCCATCGTCCTGTCCGGCGGACCGCCAGCACTGTCGCAGGCTGTCCGTCCAACTCGGAAACCAATCGTAAATTGTTCCACGCCGCGAGGTGCTTCCGCTCGATCGCCAGCGCGGCGTTCAATTCGCGCCGCGCCTGCTCGTAGCTGCCCTGTTCAATCAGCGCCGCCGCCAGGTTGTTGTGCGCCGAGGCCGGGTCCACCGCGGCCGACCAGTGAGCCACTGCCCCCGCCGCATCGGGCGTGGCTGCCCTCGCCACCATCGCCCGCGCCAGATTCGATCTCGCCAGCGCGTTCTCCCTGTTTTGCGCCAACGCCGATTCCAGGTACCGAATCGCCTCCTCCGGGCGCCCCTGCCTGTACAGGTTATACCCGAGATTGTTCAGTATCGTGTCATCGTCCGGCGCCAGCGCCAGCGCTTGCCGGTGCGCTGCCTCTCCCCCCGCCAAGTCGCCCGCCTCATCCAGGGCGATCCCCAGCCAGGCATGCATCTCCGCCGCCGCTCCCGGAGCCTCTGCCGCCGCCCGCAGCACCTTCGCAGCCTCGTCGGGCAGGTCCTGCTTCATCAGCAAACGCGCCTCTTCGATCGTTAGTTGGGCCGAGCCACGATCGAAATTCCTCGCCAGCCGGACATGCTCCAGCGCCAGGTCCGGGTACCCGGCATTCTCGTAGTGCTTCGCCAGTTCCATCCGGAGGTCGATCGAACCCGGCTCCACAGCCAGCCGCTGCCGTAGCACACGGATCTCCTGATTCCCCTCCCCGGCGATTCTCGCCTCGCGCACCTGCCTCGCAAATACCGTCTGCGATGCCGGAACAGCCTTGACCGGAATGGCTGCCACCCGCTTGGCGCAGCCGCAGCACAGGACCCACATCCCCGCCAGGCCGAAGATGATACAGCTTCTCATGACAACAACTTCTCAAGCTCCAATTGGTCGCCGGCGCGCGTTCCCGTCGCGGCGATCTGCCCCTCCGGCAACTCCAGCACGGAGTGCGCACGCAGACATGCCGCAATCCTCCATGGCTTCACCGACGGCTTGGCCTTCAACACCTGCTTATTTTTGCTCAAGAACAGCACATCGATTGTGAACTTCATGAAAAAACAATGGATCGCTTCGCATGGCACGATCCAGAGTCCTTCCCCCGGCGCGAGACCGGTGCGCTTGAGCAAGCCGTCACGCCGCGTCTTGCTGTCGTTCGCCACGTCGGCGGCTTCGGCTACAACCACGTCTCTCGTCCGGTTGAATACACGAACTTTCATTCTCTTCCGAGGAGATGAATCTCCCTCTCTCAAGGGAGGCCATGACTAGTCTAAACCCGGCAGGAGCCGAGTGGTTGCACCTCTAGCAGCAACTTGACACTTGCCGTTGGGTTTAGACTAGCGGATTAGTCATGCTTGCGCAATTCGTCCGTCCCGACGCTCCCAGGAAGCTGGGCGCGCTGCTGGTTCTGCTCCTCTGCTCCGCCCCCGCGCTGTTGTCTCAGACCGTCGCGGCCACTTTTGGCGAGGTGATCCGGCTGGGCATGACGCCCGCCGACATCGTGCTGGACGAATCGCGCGGCCGACTGTACCTCGTTAACCAGAACGCCAATCGAGTGGAAATCTGGGACTACATCTCCAAGCAGAAGGCCGGCTCCATTCCCACTGGCCGTGGCCCGCTCGCCGCCGCCATGTCCATGGACAACGCGTTTCTTTACGTCACCAATGCCGGCACGACCGCCACTCCCGATTCCACGCTTTCGGTCATCTCCCTGGCTGACAATTCAATTGCCGCCACCGTGCCTTTGCCAGCCCGCCCGCAAGGCGTCGAAGTCGGAGCCGACGGGCGCGTTCTCATCTGCACTCTCGGCACGGGAACCAATAACGCCGCGAATACCCTTCTGATCTATGACCGGCTCCAATCGAGCCAGCAGGTCTTCGCTGTCCCCGTTCCGCCTGCGCCCACCTCGCCTGCGCAGCTCGGCACGACCTTTCTCTCCCGCCCCCAAACCGCTTTCACCGGCAAATTGGTCCGGACTCCCGACGGACAGTTCATCATCGGCATCAACCCCATCAACAACGGCGCTTCAACTTTGGCATTCGTCTACGAAGTCGCCAGCGGGACGATTCTCAAGAGCCGGACTGTGACCGGCCAGTCCACCGTCTTCTCCATGGCCCCGGACGGGTCGCATTTCATGGCCGGCTCGACCAAGTTCAACACCTCCACCCTGGCCGTCGCCGGCCAGATGAGCACCTCCAACGCGCCCTTCCCCATGCCTGCCGGCTTCAACAACAACGTGAACCTCGGCGGCAGCGTCTTCTCTCCAGACGGGACCACTCTCTACAGCGCCTTTAATGTCGCGGCGACCACCATCCCGCCCAGCCGCCCCTCGTCATCCATCCTTCTCGTGGCCGACGCCCGCAATCTCAGCATCCGCCTCGGCATCAGAATGCCGGAATCCCTCGTCGCCCGCGTCGTCATGACCTCCGACGGCGCCGAAGCCTGGGCCGCGTCCGAGTCCGGAATCCTCCATCTGCCCCTCGGCAAGCTCTACGATTACCCGATCCTCCAGCCGGAAACCACGCAGGTCTTCCTCGCTGTCGATGACTGCAATCGCGGCATCGCTTCCGCCAGGTTGAAAATCAATAACCTCGGCGGCGGCAAACTCACCTTCGCGGTCCCGCAGACTTCAACCTCCCTCGTTGTGACCGCGGAATCAGGTCTCGCCCCGTCCTACCTGAAGTTCACCATGGAGCCCGGCCGCACCGGCATCGCCCGCCAGCCCGGGACAAACTTGAGCTTCAATTTCGGGCTCACCGGTCTGCCCATCAGCCTCGATCTCATCTCCCCCGAGGCAATCAATATCCCGCCGCGGATCCGCATCTACATGAACTACCGGACCAACGACATGCGCGGCGTCATCAAGCCCATCCCCACCATTCTGGACAACAGCCAGGGGCTCAGGGACCTTCTGCTCGACGAGCCCCGCGGAAAACTCTACATCGCCAACGCCGGCTTCAACCGGCTCGAAGTCTTCGACTTGAAAACCCAGCAACTCGAAGAGCCGATTCCCGTTTGCCAGTTCCCCCAACAGATGGCGATGGGGACCGACGGCTACACTATGTACCTCGCCTGCTCCGGTTCCGAGGGCGTTGGCATCGTCGACCTCGAAGCCAGGCGATATGTGGGCGAGGTCGAGTTCCCGCCCATCCCCAGGCAAGGCAACGCCGCCTTCATCACTCCCCAAACCCTCGCCATGGGTTTGAGCGGGCTCCAGTTCGTCATGTCCAACGGGACAATCTGGAAAGTGATCGGCAATCAGGCCATTCCCAGAGACCCAAGCCCGGTCACGGGCATCACCGCGAACGGCGCTCAGCAGGCGATCGCGGCGCAAAGAAGAATGATCTCCAGCCCGGATTTCACCCAGATTCTGCTCCTCGGCGGAACCGGGACCGGCTACTTGTACGATGCCCTGGTTGACAGCTTTACCACGTCGAGGCAGTTGTTCACCACCCCGATTCGGGGCATGTACTACGGCCCGATGGCGATTTCAAATGAAAATTCTTTCATGCTCGCGAACGGCCTTGTCTTGAACAACTCGCTGACTCCGATTGGGGGAGCCGAGCGCCCTGGTCAAGCTGTGACGACGCCTACCACGCCCGGTCAGCCACCCGTGACGACCATCGTCAGCGCCGGGCAGCGCCACGTCGCCGCCGTGGCCCCTCTGGATAAAGATTTCTTCATCAGAATGACCCTCCCAGTGCGACAGAATCTCAACCCCGCGACGACTCGCGATGAGGTCAGAACGACGTTGGAACATGTAGACACCCGGACTGGAGCGGAGCAGTTGGTGGGCGTCATCCCCGAAAACCCGCCGTTCACCTTGCTTGGCACGGGCGTCCAACAGGTCCCTCCCCGCTGGATGGTTACAAACAGCTCTAAGACAACGGCTTATGCGATTACTCTCTCCGGGTTGAGCATCATCAGCTTGACGCCGGCGACCAGCGCAACCAAGCCCAATATCCCGCTCGGCGTCAGAGGAATCGTCAACTCGAACGACGGCACCCAGAATATCCGCCCAGGCAGTTTCATCACAGTGACCGGAACGAGCCTGGCCGAGCCGGCTGCTGCCACGCAAGTGCCTCTGCCGACGGTACTTGGCGGCTCCTGCGTAGTCTTCAACGACATCCCGCTGCCCGCCATCCGGACCTCAGCGACCCAAATCGCCGCCCAAGTTCCGGAGGATCTCCGCCCTGGACTGTATGTGGTTCAGGTTCGAAGCCTGTCAACCGCGCAATCCTCGGACCCGATCGTCATCAACGTCCAGCGCCCGTAGTCAGCGGGTGACGGAACCCGTTTGATAGACTGGGATTAAGTTGAAAATCGGTTTTGTCAGCTTGGGGTGTCCCAAGAATCTCGTCGATTCCGAGGTAATGATGGGCGAGCTTGTGGCGCGCGGGCATGAGCTCACCTCGGCGCCCGCGGAAGCCGACGCCATCGTGGTGAATACTTGTTCATTTATTGACCCGGCCAAACAGGAGTCTGTCGACACGATTCTGGAAATGGCAGAGTTCAAACGCACGGGCAAGGCTCGCCGTTTGATCGTCGCCGGCTGCCTGGTGGAGCGCTTTCGCGAGGACATCCGGCAGCAGATTCCTGATGTAGACGCGGTGCTGGGCACCAACGAGCTTGAGTCGATTGTCCCGCTTTGCGAAGGCGAACCGGGCAACGCCGAAAAAACGGCAGTCCCGTACCTCTACCATGAGGGCACGCCGCGCGTGCTCGCGACTCCGCGTCACTACGCCTACCTGAAGATCAACGAAGGGTGCGACCACCCCTGTAGCTTTTGTGTCATCCCGCAGTTTCGCGGGAGTTTCCGGAGCCGCCGGTTCGAGAGCGTCGTCGTCGAAGCAAGCCGCCTGTTCGCGCAAGGGGTGCGCGAGATCAACCTCATCGGGCAGGACACGACTGCCTACGGCGACGATCTTGGACTGAACGACGGGCTGGCGCATCTGCTGGCGCGGCTGGCTGCCATCGAGACGGAGCACCGGAAGTGGATTCGCTTCCTCTACTGCTATCCGAACCGCATCACATCGCGGTTGCTGGAGACGGTTGCGAGCCATGAGGCGCTGGTGAAGTACATCGACATGCCGTTGCAGCACGCCTCGGCTCGCGTGCTCAAACGCATGAAACGCGGCGCCTCGGGAGAAATTTTCCTTAATCTTCTGGCGAAGATCCGCCGCGCGGTGCCGGGCGTGACCCTCAGGACGTCGATGATTGTCGGTTTCCCGGGCGAAGATGAAGCGGATTTCATGGAACTGCTGGAATTTGTGAAGGCGGCGCAATTCGACCGGCTGGGCGTGTTCGGCTATTCGGACGAAGAGACGTCAGAGAGCTACCATCTGGATGGCAAGGTGAGCCGGCGGGAGATCTACAACCGAAAGCGCGCGTTGATGGCAGCGCAGAGGTCGATCTCGCGCGCGGCGAACCGGCGGCTGGTGGGGCGGGAGATGGAAGTGCTGCTGGAGGGACCGTCGAAGGAGAGCGACCTGGTATGGCAGGCGCGGCTGGCTGGGCAGGCTCCGGACATCGATGGGGTCTGCTATGTGGGCGACCTGGGGGAGGGCGCGCCGGCGCCGGGGCAGTTTCGCAGGATGCGGATCACCAAGGCGCACGATTATGATCTGGTTGGCGACTTGGTGGACGCTGCGCCGGCCGCAGTGGATGCGCCGGTGAATCCGTTTCCGATTATCGCGGTATGAAGTGCCCGATCTGCAAGAAAGAAGTCGAGTTTGGCGCTCCGCAGATGCCGTTTTGCAGTGAGCGATGCCGGCTGATCGATCTCGGCAAATGGGCTGAGGAAGAGTACCGCATCCCTGGCCCGGCGGCTGCCGCGCCGGCGGTTCCGGCGGCAGAGGCAGGCGAGGAAGAGGAGGCGGAGTGACCGTCTTCGCGAGGCTTTGGGCCACGTGGTTCGGCTGCGGTCTTGCGCCGGCCGCGCCCGGGACATTCGGTTCCGCCGGCGCTTTGGTGGCGGTACCGGCGTGGACGGCGCTGGGTTGGCCGCCGTGGACGCTTGCTCTTTTGGCTGTTGCGCTGACCCCCGTCTCGATCTGGGCGGCCACAAAAACGGCCAAAGCGGCGGGGCGCAAAGACCCGGGCTTGGTCGTGATCGATGAAGTGCTGGGGCAGTGGATCACGCTGGCAGGCGCCGCGCAACTCAACTGGATGACGGTGACGGCGGCGTTTCTGCTGTTCCGGGTTTTGGATATCGTCAAGCCCTGGCCGGCGCGGCAGTTCGAAGCGCTTCCTGAGGGCACGGGAATCGTCGCTGACGACCTGATGGCGGGCGTCTACGGAGCCGCGCTGATGTGGCTGGCGGGCCGCTACTTTTACTGAGTCAGGCGGACGACGTCTCCTTCGGCCAACCCTTCGGTGACCGCCACGTGGACGCCGTCGCTCGGACCAAGCTGGACGGCGCGGCGAGCGAAGGAATCGCCGGATTTGACTTCGACGTAGGCGCTTTCGCCTTCCTTTTCGACGGCGCCTTCGGGGATGACCACGGCATCCTCGACGGTCTCGATCACGACATTGGCGTACGCGGAGAGGTCGGGGATGATCTGCTCGTCGGTCTGATCGATGCTGACCCGCAGGGGGATTGAGCGGACGAAGTACTGCTGGCGGCCGCTGAGGGTGGCGATGGCGCCGATCGAGGTGACTTCACCGGAATAATTGCGTCCGGGGTAGGCATCGAGGCCGATGGTGGCTTTCTGTCCCAGCCTGAAGCGGGTGACTTCGGCCTGGTTGATCGTTCCTTCGACCTGAAGGGAATTGCGGTTGACGATCTGGAGGATCGGGGTTCCGGGAGTGACAAGGTCGCCGGTGTCGTAGGTTTTTCTTTCGCCGTGGCGGGAGTCGCGGGCGAGAACGACGACCATCCCGCCGATGGGAGCGAGGACTTTCAGGCGGCGCTCATCTTCTTCGTGGCGGGCGACGTGGTCGAGTTGGAGTTTCTCGGATATCTGGGCGATGCGCAACGCCGCGGCATGGGCTTCGCTTTTCAGGCGAATCTGAGTACGGAGTTCGCGGACAACCGCGTCGGCTTCTTCGACCGCCAATCTGTAGCGCTCGCGTTGGATGGCGCTTCTGACTTCGCCTGTTTTGAGATCGAGGCGCGCCTTGTCGCTTTCGGCTTGCGCCGCGAGCAGCTTTTGCCGCAGATTGACCATTTCGAGTTCCTGCTGAACGCGGAGCTTTTTGACCGCATTGCGGCGATCCTCGAGCATATCCCTGACATCGTCGAGGTGGTTCCGGATATTTGTGGGATCGAACTCGGCGACGACATCGCCCTTCTTCACGACGGTCCCGTTGCCGGCGAGTCTGATGAGGCTCATGGCGCGATCGGACTCGGGTCCGCGGAGCAGCGGGGCGACGACAAGGGCGGCGTTGCGGGCGGATGTGGTTCCGTTCACGCGAGCCGTCACCTGGAGCGCGCCGAGGCGCGCTTGAACAGTTTTGACAGGCGGGGCTTTACGGGCGGCAGCCTGGTCCTGCATGCGGCTCACACCCAGCCAGATTCCTCCCGAGACGAGCAGGACGGCAATCAACGCCAACCAGCCGGCGGGGTGGCGCGGGGGCCGTTCCCCGGGGGCGGGGAGGGCGGGAGACGTTTGGATGGGCCTGGCTTCCAACGGTGAAGACATGAATCGAACCTTCTCTCATCAATATCAGAGTTTGGAGTCTGAGACAAAATCTCTTTCGACGGCCATCCGTGCATCCTGCCCCGGGATGGTGCAAGCTGAAAGAGGGGAGAATACTCTCAGAGTAGCAAGAGCCGTCTTGATTCGAATGCCGTTCAAACGTAATGGAGCCGGGAGCCCGG
>JACADU010000387.1 GCA_013388415.1 Bryobacteraceae bacterium | reverse complement strand
TACCACATCGACGGGTTGCGGGTGGACGCGGTGGCGTCGATGCTGTACCTGGATTATTCGCGGAATGCGGAGAACTGGGTCCCGAACAAGTATGGCGGCCGCGAGAACCTGGAGGCGATCGACTTTCTACGCACGTTCAACATCGAGACCCACAAGATTCCCGGCACGCTCACCCTCGCCGAGGAGTCGACGGACTTCCCGATGGTCTCGAGGCCGGTCTACGCCGGCGGGCTGGGCTTCACGATGAAGTGGAACATGGGGTGGATGCACGACATGTTCGCCTACTTCAAGAGCGACCCGATCTACCGCAAGTTCAATCACAACCACATCACGTTTTCGCTGCTGTACGCGTTCAACGAGAACTACCTGCTGCCGATTTCACACGACGAAGTTGTGCATGGCAAGTCGTCTCTCATCGGGAAGATGCCGGGCGACGAATGGCGCAAGTTCGCCAATGTCCGGACGTTTCTGGCCTATATGTACGGGCACCCGGGAAAAAAACTGCTCTTCATGGGCTGTGAGCTGGGCCAGTACGAGGAGTGGAACTGGCAGGGCAGCCTGCGCTGGGATCTGACGCAGTACCCGATTCACCGGCAGCTTCAGGAATTCGTTCGCGAGTTGAATCTCTTTTACGCGAACGAGCCTGCGTTGTACGAAGTCGACTATCACTGGAACGGGTTTGAGTGGATCGACTTTCACGACCTCGACAACTCGGTCATCTCGTTTGTGCGGCGGGCGAAGCGCCGGGAGGATTATCTGGTGTTCGTCTGCAATTTCACGCCGGTGGTGCGCTACAACTATCAGGTTGGCGTGCCGGACCCCGGCGTCTACTACGAGGTGCTGAACTCGGACTGGACACGTTTCGGCGGGAGCGGGGTGGAGAATCCCGGTGGCGTCAATTCGACGCCCGGAGTGGTGCAGGGGCGGTATCACTACATTACGCTGACGCTGCCTCCGCTGGCGGTCTGCGTCTTCCGGCGGGGGCATTGAGGAATTGTCAAGAAGTAACCATGCCAAGCGCTCCCTCACGGCTGCGGCTCGGCCACCGGTTTTGAGCCACGGGCGTCAGGGCATGGTCTGGCGCAAGTGGAACAATTGTTTTCTGAGAGGCCCTAAGGACTCCGCATGCAGGATCCTCTGTATCTGACGATGTGG
Source organism: Bryobacteraceae bacterium (assembly GCA_013388415.1). Classification (GTDB taxonomy): domain Bacteria; phylum Acidobacteriota; class Terriglobia; order Bryobacterales; family Bryobacteraceae; genus JACADU01. The sequence continues at coordinate 8,093 of JACADU010000387.1, read as the reverse complement.
CTGCGAGGCTACTCGGCGATTGCCCTGCCGGTTTATTTCAGGAAACTGGCCGCAGTCGTCCCCATGTCGCGGCTGGAGCCATACGCGCGCTTACGGATTGTGCCGGTTTCATGGGGTGAGCCGGCGCTGCTCGAAGAAGACTTCGAGGCCGACCGCGGTTTGGAAGAGCTCTCAGCCGTGATCCAGGAGCATCTTCACGGCGACTGTGCGTATCAGGTCGAAACGCGCTGGGACCTCTGGCAGTGGGAAGGCGGCGATTGGCGCCTGAAGCCGAGCAGTCTGGTGCTGGAGCTTTTCGGGGAGCTTTTCGACACGGAGTCCGGAGAGCACGTTCGAGTGGAATTCGGGGCGCAATCGCTGTATCTTCCCCAGAGCCGCAGCGACAACCTTCGGCCGGTCCAGTCGAATATCAGGAGCCTGCTGCATCTTGCGGGGGACATCGAACAGGCGTTGCCCGTGGAGCGCCGTATGTTGTGGTCGGAGAGCGAGGAGAACTTCGTGGAGAGGCTGACGGCACTGTTGGATTAGGCGGCTAGGCGGCGGGTCCGCCTGGCTGGAATAGGGACTGAATGGCTGTCAGCAGATGGCGCGGCATGTATGGTTTCAACAGGAAAGAAACCCTGGCGCGGTCCGGTTCATCGAGGTGATCGTGGCTGAAAGGCGTGCCGCTGGAGATCAGGATCCGGCAATTGGGGAACTGGTCGAGGAGGAGGCGCATGATTTCCTCGCCCGGGATGTCGGGCAAATTGAGGTCGAGAACGACAAGGTCGAATGTTCGGGCAGAGGCGGCGGCAAGCGCGGCGGCGCCGTTGGCGGCGACATCGACGGAAAAACCTTCCCGCTCCAGGTATTTTTTCAGCAACCCGGCCAGGGAGAGTTCGTCGTCTACCAGGAGTAGGGATTTCTCTGGCATCGGTGATGTCACGAAGGTAACATTTTGTGCGTGGGGAGAAGCAACATGCGAGCAATTGCAGTTTTCATTTTGGCGGCCGTTGCAGCAGGCGCGGAGCTGCCTGTGACGAAGGTGATTCTGTATAAAAACGGCGTAGCCTACTTTGAGCGCTCGGGACAGACGGCGGCAGGCGCTCCGGCACGGCTGGAGTTCAAGTTAAGCGAGATGGACGACGTGCTGAAGTCACTCGTTGTGGAGGATCGAGGAGGGGCAGTGGCGCGGATTCGTTATGAAACGAACGAACCGATCGCAAAGCGCCTGGCCGAGCTCGGGATCTCTCTTCAAAGCCAGCAGCCGCTAGCCCTGCTGCTGGACCAATGGCGGGGCGAAAAGGTGGAGATGACTTACCGGGGCGAGAAGCTGTCGGCGGCGATTCTGGCGGGGCGGCTGGCGCCGATGCCAAATCAAGGGCAGCGGCAGGAGCTCTCGGTTGTTCTGGACAGCGGGGAGTTGAGGACGTTGGACCTGGAGGCAGCGGCGGGAATCCGGCTGGTGGACCCGCGATTGAACAAGCAGTTGACCGACGCGCTGCTGGCCCTGAGCCAGTCCCGGAGCCGCGAAAAGCGCGCCGTGTTCATCGATTCGACGGGGACAGGCGCGCGTTCGATTGTGGCGCGGTATCTGGTGCCGGCGCCGCTGTGGCGCTCCACCTACCGGCTTTCGCTGGGCGAGGCAGGGGAGGCGATGCTGGAAGGTTGGGCGAAAGTGGACAACTCGAGCGGAGAAGACTGGTCCAACGTTGAGTTGGCGGTGGTCAGCGGGCGGCCGGTTTCTTTTATTTCGAAACTTTATGAGCCGAAGTATATTCAGCGGATTGAGGCGTCGCTGCCGGAGGAAGCCGCGGTGCGGCCGGAACTGTATCAGACAGCCATGGAGCGCGACGCAGCGGCGGCCGTGGGCGAGGCGAAGAAGCGGGTGAGCGCGCCAGCCTCGCGGATGATGCTCGGCGGGCGCGAGGAGTCGCGTGAAATGATCGCTGCAGCGCCGCCTGCGCCGATGATGATGAGCCACGTGGCGGAGACCGCGCAGGCGGCTGAAAAGGGCGACCTGTTCGAGTACCGGTTCCCTTCGAAAGTCACCGCGCGGAACGGGGAGTCGATTCTGCTTCCCTTCCTTCAGCAAAAGCTGCCCGCGCGAAAATTGCTGATCTATTCTGACAGAAGCTCTGCGAATCCGCGCAACGCGGTCGAGATCAATAACGCTTCAGGCAAGACTCTGGACGGCGGTCCGATCACGGTGTACGACGCGGGCGGATACGCCGGCGAGGCGCTTGTGGAAACGACCAAGGACGGCGTGAAGCGCATGATCAGCTACGCGGTGGATCAGGGGACGCGCGTAACCACCAATTTCGAATCCGGCACACAGGTCATCCGGACCATCAAGGCGCAGCGTGGAATTCTGACGACGCGGACCGCGGTCGAGACGACGACAACTTACACAGCAGATAATTCCGACAACAAGGAAAAATCCCTGCTGATCGAACATGCCGTCGACAGGAACATGAAGCTGCTCGCGCCGAAGCCGGACGAGACGACGCTTTCGCACTACCGGTTCGCGGTCAAGCTCGCCCCGAAGGCTCAGGCCAAGCTGGCGGTGAAGCAGGAGCAGGAACTGGAATCGTCGATCGCGGTTACCGACCTCGACAACGAGACGCTGATCACCTACGCCCGCAACAAGAGCATCACGGCAGCCGCCCGGCAGCAACTGGAAGCGATTCTGGCCAAGAAGCGCGAACTGGCGGCGGCTCAAAGCGAGCAGAAGCGGCTGGAGAAACAGCGGAATGACGCCGCGCAGCAGCAGTCCCGCACGCGCGAGAACATATCGGCGCTGAACCGTGTGGCGGGCCAGCAGGAGCAGGTTCAAAAGTTCGCCGCGGAGCTGGTGAAGATTGACACCGAGATCGGCAATCTGACGGTCAGGATCAACGAGTTGACGAAGGCAGCCCAGCAGATGGATGCTGAACTGAAAAGTCTGATCGAGAAACTGGAATTTTGAAACTCGCACTGATTGGTTACGGCAAGGTGGGGCGCGCGTTCGCCCGCCTTGTCGAGAAGAAGCGCTCGGCGTATCCGTTCCGGATCACCGGCGTACACACGATGCGGCATGGGACCGCGATCGACCCGCGCGGGGTGCCTCTCGAACCCGCCTTTGGCCCTGCGGCGGCGGACATCGAGTCATTCCTCGCGGCGTCGCGGGCCGACATCGCCGTTGAGGTGACTCCGCTGAATCCGCAGACCGGCGAGCCGGCGATTTCGCACATCCGCGCCGCATTCGCGCGCGGGATGCACGTTGTAACGGCCAACAAGGGACCGGTCGCGTTCGCCTACGCGGCGCTGCGGGAAGAGGCGCGGAGGGCTGGGCTCGAGTTCAGACATGAAGCGGTGACCATGGACGGGACTCCGGTCTACAACCTCGTCCGGAACAACCTCCCCGGCGTCACCATTCAGGGGTTCGCGGGCGCGCTCAACTCGACCACCAAGGTGATTCTCGAACTGATGCTGGAAGGGCGGACGCTGGAGCAAGGGATCCTCGAGGCCCAAAGGCGAGGGGTCGCCGAAGCCGACCCCTGGTTCGATATAGACGGCTGGGACTCGGCCGCCAAGTGCGCGGCGCTGGCGAACGTGCTGATGGACGCGCGGCTGACCCCTCAGGATGTCGACCGGAAAGGCATCGGGCAGCAGACGCCCGCCAAGCTGATCGAAATCGACAGAGCCGGGAAGAAAGTCGTGCTGGTGAGCCGGGCCCGGCGCACGAAAGATGGCGTGCGGCTTCGTGTGAGAGCGGAAGTGCTGGACAAGAGCGATCTTTTGACCGCGGTTAGGGGCACGTCCAACCTGCTCGTGCTTGAAACCGACCTGATGGGCCAGTTGGGGGTCTTCACGATCGACCCTGGCCTGGAACAAACCGCCTACGGGCTCTTTTCCGATGTTGTCGACATCGCGCGCAGCATATGAAACTTCTTCGATTTCGTCACGCGGGCGCCGTGGATTCCGGAGTGCTTCTGGGCGGCAGGGTCATTCCTTTTGGTGAGGTCAACGCGCGCAGGGGAACGGCGCTGCCGCGCGAGTTGCCGGCGCTGATCCAAGGCGGCGATCTCACGCCACTGCGCGACCTGCGCGGACTCGAGGGTGTTCCGCTGGCCGATGTCACGCCGCTGCTGCCCTACGAATCTCCGCCGAAGATCTGGTGCATCGGCCTGAACTACCACTCGCACGCGGTCGACATCAACGCCGTGCAACCCGAGGAGCCTGGCAGCTTCATGAAACCGTCGTCCTGCCTGTTCCAGCCCGGCGGAGACATTGTGCTGCCGCCGCCGGAGGTTTCGAGCGACGTGGATGCCGAAGGTGAATTGGGCGTGGTGATCGGGCGCCGGTGCCGCTTCGTGCCGGCCGAACATGTGCGTGAAGTGATCTTTGGCTACACGAAGACTCTCGACCTGACCGCGCTGGATGTGCTGGCGAGAAATACGCGGTACTTGACGCGCGCGAAATCGATCGACACTTTTTTAAGCTTCGGGCCGGTCATTGTGACAGCCGGCGAGGTGCAGGACGTTGGTTCGCTGCGCGTGACGACGATGCACAATGGCCAGGTCTGGTCGAGCGACTTCGTCCGGCACATGAGGCACGCGCCGGACGAGCTTGTGCGGTTCCACTCGGACTACTTCACGCTTGAACCGGGGGATCTCATCTCGACCGGCTGTCCGAAGGGCGCGCGAATCAAGGCTGGAGACCGCGTGGCGGCGGACATCGAAGGAATCGGGCGGCTGGAGGCGAACGTGCGTCAGGGCAGCCGCGAGCCGCTTTACTGAGCTGGCGTGAAGACCACGATGTACTGGCTATTGGGCACATGGATGCGTTCTTCCACGAGCCTCCAGCCGAAGCCGGTAACTTCCCTGATGACGTCGGGCAGGTCCAACCGGATATGCTGAACGGCGTCAGCGCCACTCATGGCGCCCGGCCGCTTATAGTAATCCACGATCACGAACCTGCCGCCGGGGCGCAGTGCGGTCTTCACGCTGGCCAGGACCTCCCTGGGGTAGTCGAAATGGTGATACGCGTCCACAGTCACTGCGAGGTCGACGGAGCCCGGCGGAAGGTTCACATTCTTCTCCGTTCCCTTGACGAACTGAACGTTGTTCAGGCCGCCCGCTGCCGACTTCCGTCTCGCCGATTCGAGGAAATCGTCGAAAATGTCCTGGGCGAAAACGATGCCCTGCGGGCCGACAGCCTGGCTCAGCGCCGGCAGGAGCGCGCCGCCGCCTGTTCCGAGGTCCGCGACACTTTGGCCAGGCTGGATGGCGAGAGCCTGGACGATTCTGGACGCTTGAATGCGGTCCGCCCGGTCCGGAGCGCCGAGATTGCCAAGCATTCCCGCACGGCCCTCGGGGGTCTTGTATCGTTCATTGGCTTTGTCAGCCACTTGAGCAGCCAACGGGAGGACGGCGGCGAGAACTGCGGGCAGAAGCTTCATCAAAGACCTTTCTCCATTGGGAGCGCCAGGGGCGGTTCGACCATGAAATCAAAGGCCGCCATTTTGGAGACGGCCGATCTGACGTTGGACTCGGCTGTGGTTTCCAAGGTGATGACAAACGGCAGGTTGGTTTTGTCGGCCGAGGGAATCTGAAGCACGGAGTCGATGCTGATTTCGTGGTCGGCCAGGACCGCGGCCATGGAAGCGATGATGCCGGGGCGGTCTGTGATGCGGAAGCGTAAGTACCATGGCCGTTTCTGGTGGCCGATGGGCTGCGGCTCGATCTCTTCGACATTTGTGTAGGCGAAGGGGGAGACGCGCTCTCCGTTGCTGGTCTGAATCTCCCGGGCAAGCCGCATGATGTCGCTCGTCACCGCGACGCCTGTCGGCAGCGCGCCCGCCCCCCGCCCGTAGTAGAAGGTGTCGGCGCCAAAGGCTCCGCGGCACCAGACGGCGTTGTAAGAGCCATTGACGCTGGCGATGATGGTGTCCTTGGGAATCAGCGCGGGGCGCACAGAGAGGAACAGTCCTTCGCCTTCCCTCCGCGCCGAACAGAGGAGTTTGATGGTGCATCCGAGCTGTGCAGCGTACTGGAAGTCAATTGGCGAGATGCGGCTGATTCCTTCGGTCGCGACGGCCGAGGGGGCGGCTTTCACGCCGAACGCCAGCGACGCCAGCAGGACGAGCTTGTTGCGCGCGTCGAAACCTTCAATATCGGCGGCAGGGTTGGCTTCGGCGTAGCCAAGCCGCTGCGCTTCAGCCAGAACCTGGGCGAACGGCGTGCCGTGCTTCTCGATCTCGGTGAGGATGTAGTTGCTGGTTCCGTTCAGGATGCCGAACAGGATTTCCACCCGGTCTCCGGCGATGCCTTCCCGAAGCACGGCATGAATGGGGATGCCGCCGCAGACGCTGGCCTCCATGGCGAGGGTGACACCGCGTTGTCTGGCGGCATGCCAGATGGAAACGCCGTCCAGCGCCACGAGTTCTTTGTTCGCGGTGACGACATGCTTGCCGGCGGCAATGGCTGAGTCGACGACACTGCGGGCGACGGTTGTGCCGCCGATCAGTTCCGCCACGATATCGACATCGGGATCGTTCACGACGTCGCGCCAGTCTTCAGTGACGACGGGCACGCTCATGGGGAACTTCAGCGATTTCGCGTCGAGGCTACAGACGGCTTTCACGCGAAGTGGGAAGCCGAGCTTCTTCCGGATGGAGTCCGCGTTCTCTGCCAGAATGGTCAGTGTTCCGAAACCTACGGTACCGAGGCCGACGATGCCTAGCTGGATTTCTCGCATTACAGGTCATGATAGCAACGCCGTCTTCGCAGCCGTTCTGCTGGCGGCATTGAGTCCGGTGGCGGTCGCGCAGCGGCCTTTTCCAACCAGGCCGGGCGAGGAAGAGCCCAAGAAGATGCCCGACGGGCGCCTGCAATCAGAGGTGATCCTGAAGGAAGACCACAAGAAGAACCTTGAGGATCTGGGGCGGATCCGGACGCTCGTGGGCTCGATTGAGGAGGATCTGAAGAAGAATGACCGGCATGTTCTGTCCTTGAAAGCGCTCAAGGACCTCGAAGAGATCGAGAAGCTCTCCAGGCGCATCCGGCAACGGATGAAAAGGTACTGAAGACCTGTGTTAATCTCTCCCGTGACGGCCAACCGCCATGAGCACCACCCGTGAAAAAGCCCAATTAATGAGCGCCAGCGAGATCGACCGGACGCTGGTCCGCCTCGCCCACGAAGTCCTGGAGAAGACAGAAGACCTTTCGAAGCTGGCCTTTATCGGCATCCGGCGCCGCGGCGTGCCGATGGCCCAACGGCTGGCTCGCAAGATCGAGTCGTTGGAGAACATTCAGGTGCCGGTGGGCATCCTCGACATCAAGCTCTACCGCGACGACCTCTCGGCGGTCGCCGAAAAGCCGGTGGTGAGCGAGACCGACATTCAGTTTCCCGTCAAGGACAAGGATGTCGTGCTGATGGACGACGTGCTTTACACGGGCAGGACGATCCGCGCGGCGCTTGACGCCCTGTTTGAACTGGGCCGTCCGGCGCGCGTGCAGTTGCTTGTGCTGATCGACCGGGGCCACCGGGAACTGCCCATCGAGGCGCAGTTCATCGGGCGCAAAGTGCCGACTTCGAGCCGGGAGATCATCGAAGTGAAGTTCAACGAAGTGGACGACGTTGAAAAGGTCCTGCTCGTCGAGCGGACGGACGGCTGAAGGAGGATCTCCCATGGGCAGGGGACTTCTCGGCATAGAGGAGTTGGACCGGGCCGAGATTCAGACGATCCTCGACCGGGCCAAAGACTTTCAGCCCCGCGGGGGCGCGTTCGCGAAAGTAAACTCGTGCACTGGCCGGATGGTGGTCAATCTGTTCTTCGAAAACTCGACCCGGACGCGCTCGAGCTTCGAAATCGCGGCGCGGCGGCTGGGCGCGGAGACGCTCTCGATTACGGCGGCGGGTTCGAGCGTCGCCAAGGGCGAGAGCCTGGTGGACACCCTGAACACGCTGGTGGCCATGCACCCGTCGGCGATTGTGATGCGCCATGCCGCCTCCGGCGCCCCTCACTTTCTGGCTCGCCACCTGACCACGCCCATCATCAACGCCGGTGACGGAACGCATGAGCATCCGACGCAGGCGCTGCTGGACGCCCGCACAATCCTCGACCGCAT
>JACADU010000386.1 GCA_013388415.1 Bryobacteraceae bacterium | reverse complement strand
CTCCTCCGGTCGAGCCTGGCGATTGCCATGCTGGGCGGCGCGATCCTGGTGGCGCTCCACGCACCCGAATGGAAGCCGTTGTTGATGAAGCTCATCGGGCGGAAGCAGACTGCTGCGGGGGAAAAGTCCTAACGGGCCTTTTCGAGCAACTTGAGTGCTTCTTCCCGTGGTGGGTCGTCGGGCGTGAGGGGTCCTTGGAGGTATTGTTCGAGGAGAGCGCGGGCTTCGGCGAGATTTCGGCGGCCTTCGATGAAGGTTTCGGCCTGAGCGTAGAGGACGAGTTTGCTGGAGGGTTCGGCCTTGCGAGCTTTGGCGAAGGTCTGATCGCTTTCGCGGTGGCGCCCCTGGCGGGCGAGGTGCCTGGCGAGATCAATCAGTCTGCCGGCAGACCGCGGGGCGAGTTCGACGGCAGCGCGTAATTGACGCTCGGCGATATCGGGCTGTTTGCGCCGCTCGGCGAGGCGGTCGAGATCGGCATGGTACTCCGCCTCATCGCGGGCTCTGATTTTCACGGCCAGCGCTTCGGCCTTTTCGAGGCCGCCGCCGAGGAAGCCGGGAGCCTCCAGGTAGTAGGAGAAGAGATCGGTCATCGCCTCGAGGTTAGCGGGGTCGAGTTCGACAGCCTTTTCGAAGGCGTTTCTGGCCTTGACCGCGTGGCCGGGGGCGGACAGGGGATTGGAAGTTTCGGCGCGGCGGCCGTGCGCGCGGCCGAGCCAGAGGTGGTAATTGGAGTCGCGCGGGGCGGCGGCGACGGCTTTTTCGAGCGCATCCACGGCGCGTTTGAAGTCCCCGAGCTGATACCAGCAGCGGCCGGCCAAAGCGAGCGCGGCAGGCTCGGCGCGCTGGGACGATTGATCGAGCAGCTTGAGCGACTGGCGGTATTCGGTGCGCGAATAGAGCTCGCGCGCGCGCTCCAGATCGTTGGCATATGCGAGCAAAGCGGCCGCAACGCCGAGCAGCATTCTTTTCATCCCTATATACAGATGCTAACAATGGCACTTGCGTTCCTTCCACCGGCAGTGTTACCCCTTCTTCTTAAGCCATGCGCCATGAGCCCTTCAGCGACATCACCCTCAGCCTGTACGAGCGCGAGTATGCCACCCGGCATCTGCTGCACGGCGTAGTGGACCACTGGGCGGCAATCAAACCGCAGGAGCCGGCGGTCATCAATGCCACGCGAGGGACGACGCTGACGTGGGCGGAGTTGAACGGGCACTCGCGCGCGATGGCGGCGGAACTGGCGCGGATGGGCTTCAAAAAAGGGGACCGGCTCGCCACGTCGATGCCGCTGCTGACCGAGCACATCCTGCTGGAGTACGCCTGTTTCCGGCTGGGCGTGATCCACGCGCCGCTGGATCCGCGTCTCTCGCAGGCGGAACTGATCCGGTCGCTGGAGCTCATCGAGCCGAAGGGGTACTGGGGATTCGCGGATTACGCGCCCCTGCGCGAGGCGTGCCCGTTCGTTGAGCACTTCATCGATTTCGCGAGCTTCGCAGCCTCGGCAAGGGCCAACGGAGGGCAGGGGGCGGCGCTTCCCAGGATCGAAGCCGGGGATCCGGCCCAGATCATCTTCACGACGGGGTCGACGGGGATGCCGAAGGCGGCGCTGCTGACGCACCGCGGCATCACGGCGCAGAACCTCTGCCTGGGCACAGGCTTTGAGTTCGACGGCGCGCGGGTGATGGTGAATCTGCCGCCGTCTCATGTCGGCTGCCAAAGTGAACTGCTGATGACGACGTTCTTCTTCGGGGGGACGGCGGTGACTCTGGAGGTTTTCGATGCGGCGCTCACGCTGGAGGCGATCGAGCGGCACAGGGTGAGGCTGCTGGGGCAGATTCCGGCGATGTTCAATCTGTTGTGGCGGCACTCCAGCTACGCGGCGCGCGATCTCTCCTCGCTGGGAGTGGCCGTCTACGGCGGGCAGTCCGTCCCGCGCGGTTTTCTGGATCAACTCAGGACAATGGCTCCAAAGATCGGCACCGGGCTCGGCCTGACGGAGTGTTCAGGCTTCTGCACCTACACGCCGCTGTCGCCGGAGCCGGAGGACATTGACGGCACGCTTGGCTTCGCGATGCCGCTCTATCCGATGTCGGTGCGGGCGCCGATGAAGAGCGACGGAAGAGCGGGCGAGGAACTGGCGGCGGGTGAAGTGGGACACGTCTGCTTCCGCGGGCCGCAGAATTTCGCGGGTTATTACAGGAACCCGGAGGCGACGGCGGCGGCGCTGTCGAACGACGGATACCTCTACACGGGAGATCTTGGATCGGTCGACGGCCGGGGGCTGCGTTTTTGCGGGCGCGCCAAGTTCGTGATCAAACCGGCGGGCTACCAGGTGTTTCCGGGAGAGGTGGAAGCGCATATCGCCCTGCTGGCCGACCAAGTCGCTTCGGTGGGAGTGGTTGGCGTGCCGCATCCGGTGTTCTCGGAAGCGATCGTGGCGTTCGTGGAGAAGAAGCCCGGAGCGGCGCTGACGGAAGCCGAGCTGCGCCGGCACGCGCGGTTGCTGACGGGGTATAAGCGGCCAATGAAGTATGTGATTGTGGAGGCGGGCCAGATGCCGCTGAACCGGGTGGCGAAGGTGGACACGCTGCGGCTGATCGAGGAAGCGAAGGGTCTGGAGATTGTGGCGGCGGATCAGTAGCCGCGCACGGCGCCGCCGCGGCGGCCGTCGGCCCAGCCTTGCTTCCAGCCGGTGTCCTCTTCGACGAGCACAGCGTTGACGTCGCCTTGCGACCGCAGGGCGGGATTCAGAACGTGACCCATGGCCCTGAGTTTCTCCGCCACGTCGAAGACCAAGGCGGCGGGCTCGGCGGCGACGCCTGTCCTCTCGCCGCCGAAGTGCAGCCTGGGGAATTCGACGGCGTCGCGGAGGGACATTCTGAAATCGACGAGGTTCATGACGATCTGGACCAGAGTGGAGGGGATGGTGGCCGCGCCGGGAGTTCCGAAAGCGGCCCAGAGGCTGCCGTCCTTGCGCAGAAGGATGGCGGGCGTCATGGTGGAGGAGTAGCGCACGCGGGGCTTCAAGCTGGAGGCGGAAAAGGCGCTCATGTGATTATTCAGGAGAACGCCGGTGCCCTTGGCGATGACCTGGCTGCCGTAGAAGCCGCTGAGGGTGTAAGTGTTTGTGACCACGTTGCCTTCGGCGTCGGCGATGGTGAAGTGGGTGGTGTGGGCGCTCTCGTTCGAGGGCTCTGGAGGGGCCTCGAGGCGGCCTGCCTGGGTGAGGGAGATCGTCCTGACGGCTTCTTCGACGGCTGAATCGCTGAGGATTTGGGCCGGGGCCGCGCCGGCAATCATGGCGCGCCGCACGCGCGAGCCGAGCCGCATCGCCTCGATCTGGAGGTGCCGCACTTCGGCGCTGCCTTCCATGCCAAGCTTCATCGGGAAGCGATCGAGGACACGCAATTGCAGGGCGACGGTCGTCCCGCCGGTCGAACTAGGCGGGGTGAGGAGGACCGGGAAGCCGCGGTAGCTGATCTTCAGCGGCTCGGAAGCGCGTGCCTCGTACCGCGCCAGGTCCTCGAGCGTGATGTAGCCCCCGCGCTCCTTCATATCGGCGGCGATGCGGCGCGCCGTTTCGCCCTGATAGAACTCCTTCCAGCCGTTCTTTTGCAGGCGCCGGATGGTATCGGCCAAGTCGCGTTGAACGACGAGTTCGCCTTGTTTCAACGGCTGGTCCGACCCGTGCAGGAAGATCTTCGCGGTCTCGGGGAAATCCTTCATGACGGGAACCTGGAGTTTCAGGATGAGTTCCATGCGCTGGGAGGCCGGGAAGCCCTCTCGGGCGATTCTCCTGGCGGGCTCGAGCACCTCAGCCCACTTCAGCCTTCCGAACTTTGAGTGAGCGAGGCCCATGCCGGCGGGAGTTCCGGGGACGGCAACGGATCTGTAGCCGACCTGCTGCTCGGCCCTTGAGCTGAACATCTTGGGATTGGCGGCGGCGGGCGCGTCGCCGCCGTAGTCGAAAACCAGTGTCTGGCCGCCGGCCATGCGGGCCATGAGATAGCCGCTTCCACCCAGGTTTCCGGCTTCGGGGTGCACGACGCCGAGAACGAACGCCACGGCGACGGCGGCGTCGACGGCATTGCCGCCCTTCTTCAGGATCGAGATCGCGGCATCAGTGGCCAGGGGGTGGACAGTAGCCGCCATGGCCTTGGGAGCCCGTTCGGGCTGAGCGACCATGGGCCGCTCGGCCTTGAGGCGGAGGCCGCTTTGAGAGACTTCCTGGGAGAGGAGAGGCAGCGCGAGGGCAAGGATCAGAAACAACCGCATGCGTCGATTATGGCGCGGCTCCCGCCCTTAGCGCCCGGCTTATTCCAGGACCACTGGATGCGTCCAGCATCTTCGAGCCGCACTCCCGTCACCTGAACCTCGAACCACTCTATCGCCGTGCGCCAGGGACGTACCTCACCGCCAATCGGAACCAATCGTCCGTCCGGCCAGACGACGCGGTTCCCCCGGGCCATCTTCCGCCGGTAGAATCCTGGCGCCATCGTTTGACACCCCGGTCGCCCCGGGAGGCAGGGGCATGACCGCTCTGAATGGCCTGCGGACCATTTCGCCCGATCGGAGGTCCAGCCATGCAAGGTCCTCAGGGGCGATCCCGGTCCCCCCGCCCCAGGAGACCCATCGTCCGTCTGGACTCACCGTCGCCTGCCCCTGCCCCAACGAACGCACCTCGCCTTCGGCGTCGAGCATCTTGGCGAAGTATCGCTGGCGGAGCCAACAACTGCTCCAGCATGTGCATTGGTCCTCGTCCGTCCAGACTCGGATCTTTCCGTCGCCGCTGAGCGCCGGCCACATCACCGCGCTCCGGCGAGCGGTAAGAGAGCTCAGCCACCAGTTTGGGTTGTCCGCCCGGCTGCAATTCGTAAATCCTCTCGTCCTCGCCGTAGGCCAGACCTTTCAGGGTAGCGGCTGAACTGAAAAGGACGACCGACCCCGTTCGGTCCGTGCCCAGGGAGGTGATCTGTCCAAAAGCCGGGCATAATCCGGCCATCACCAGGCCAACCAGGTACACCGCGGCCATCACTCACGCTTCTACCACTTCCCGTCCCCGCCTGAAACCGGACTTCAACGTGGGATAATCCGGACATGGAGCGAGCCCGCTGGGTTGAATCCCGCAAAAACGATCCCATCCGCACTCAGATGCATTACGCGCGGCGTGGAATCATTACGGAAGAGATGCAATACGTGGCCCGGCGCGAGCGTTTGGCGCCGGAACTGGTGCGCGACGAAGTGGCCCGGGGCCGCATGATCATCCCGGCCAATATCAATCACTTGGCGCTGGAGCCGATGGCGATCGGCGTGGCAGCCACGTGCAAGATCAATGCGAACATCGGCAACTCGGCCACAACCTCGAACATCGAGGGGGAGCTGGAGAAGTTGCACTACTCGATCAAGTATGGCGCCGACACGGTGATGGACTTGTCGACGGGGGGCGACATTCCAGCAATCCGGCAGGCCATTATCAATGAGTCGCCGGTTCCGGTGGGGACGGTGCCGATCTATGAAGCGCTGTCGCGGGTGCGCCGGGTTGAGGACCTGACGCCTGCCGTGATGCTCGAAGTGATCGAGGAGCAGGCGGCGCAGGGTGTCGACTACATGACGATCCATGCCGGCGTGCTGGTGCAGTATATCCCTCTTACGACGAAACGGGTCACGGGCATTGTCAGCCGGGGAGGGTCGATTCTGGCCGAATGGATGGTGAAGAACCACAAGCAGAATTTCCTGTACGAGTGCTTTGAGGAGATCTGCAAGATCTTCCAGAAGTACGATGTGAGTTTCTCGCTGGGAGACGGCTTGCGGCCGGGCTCGATTGCCGACGCCAACGACGAGGCCCAGTTCGCCGAGCTCGAGAACCAGGGCGAGCTGACGCGCATCGCCTGGGAGTACGACGTCCAGGTGATGAACGAGGGCCCGGGGCACGTGCCGATGCACCTGATCCGCGAGAACATGGAGAAGCAGCTCGAGTGGTGCAGCGAGGCGCCGTTCTACACGCTGGGGCCGCTCACGACCGACATTGCCCCGGGGTACGACCACATCACGAGCGCGATCGGCGCCGCGATGATCGGTTGGTTCGGCACCGCGATGCTGTGCTACGTCACGCCGAAGGAGCACCTCGGGCTCCCCGATCGCGACGACGTCAAGGCCGGCGTGTTCGCGTACAAGATCGCGGCGCACGCGG
>JACADU010000329.1 GCA_013388415.1 Bryobacteraceae bacterium | reverse complement strand
GATCATGATTTCCGGCACCATTACCGACCGCTCCGGCCGGCTCTTGTCGGGCCAGACGCCGGTGGCGTTCTGGCATTCGGTGCGGCACGCGGCGCCGCTGTCGATAGGGCTCAACTGCGCGCTCGGCGCGGAACAGATGCGCGCGCACGTGGCCGAGATGGCGCGCGCCTGCGAGGCGCTGATCTGCGCCTATCCCAACGCCGGCCTGCCGAACGAGTTCGGCGGCTACGACGAAACGCCGGCGATGACCGCGGCCCTCGTCCGGGAATTCGCCGAGGCCGGGTTCGTGAACATCGTGGGCGGCTGCTGCGGCACGACCCCGGCGCACATCCGCGCCATCGCCCGGATGGCCGAAGGCAAGCGTCCCCGCGCGCTGCCGGAATCCAAGCCCCGAAGCTTCTACTCGGGCATCGACCTCGTTGAAGCCGAGGACTCCAGCCGGCCCCTGATCGTCGGAGAACGCACCAACGTCATCGGCTCCCGCGCCTTCAAAACTCTCATCGCCGAACAGAAGTGGGAGGAGGCCAGCGAAATCGCGCGCCGGCAGGTTCGCAACGGAGCCCACATCGTCGATGTCTGCCTCCAGTCCTCCGACCGCGACGAGATCGAGGACATCCCGCATTTCTACGAAAAACTCATCCGCAAGGTCAAAGCGCCCATCATGATCGATACCACCGACCCCAAGGCGGTGGAACTCGCTCTGACCTACTCGCAAGGCAAGGCCATCATCAACTCCGTCAACCTCGAAGACGGAGAGGAGAAGTTCGCGCGCCTCTGCCCGGTGGCGCGAGCCTACGGCGCGGCTCTCGTCGTCGGGACAATCGACGAGGACCCTCAGCAGGCCCAGGCTTTCACCCGCGAGCGAAAGCTCGCCGTCGCCAAACGCAGCGTCGACCTGCTCACC
Source organism: Bryobacteraceae bacterium (assembly GCA_013388415.1). Classification (GTDB taxonomy): domain Bacteria; phylum Acidobacteriota; class Terriglobia; order Bryobacterales; family Bryobacteraceae; genus JACADU01. Next base: position 12,477 of record JACADU010000329.1, on the reverse strand, counting down.
GGCAAGTACGGAATCCCCGCCGAAGACATCATCATCGATCCGCTCGTTTTCCCCTGCGCCACGGGCGACGAGAACTACATCGGCGGAGCCGTGGAGACCATCGAAGCCATCCGACTCGTCAAAGAGTCGATCCCCGCCGTCAAAACAATCCTCGGCATCTCCAACATCAGCTTCGGGCTCCCAGCCGCCGCCCGCGAAGTCGTCAATTCGGTCTTTCTCTATTACGCGACCAAAGCCGGACTCGACCTCGCCATCGTCAACGCCGAAAAACTCGAGCGCTTCGCCTCCATCCCCATCGAGGAGCGGCGGCTCGCCGAGAACCTGCTGTTCAATTCTCCGCCTGCCGATGTGCCTGCCGGCCATCCAAACTCCGGTTTGCTCCGCGCCTTGACGGCGGATGGCGAAAAGCAGGATTGGCGCCGCCAGTCCCGCGAAGAGAAGATCGCAGTCAACCAGTTCCATATCGCGGCCATTTCGGCCCACTTCCGCGGCCGCGGCGTCAGGAAGAAGGCTGCGGCCGCGCAGTTGCCCCTCGATCAGCGCCTGGCAGCCTACATCATCGAGGGCTCCAAGGACGGCCTCATCGAGGATCTCAACCGCAAGCTGGCCGAGGGCCCCACTCCGCTGGAGATCATCAATGGCCCCCTCATGGAAGGCATGGCCGAGGTCGGACGGCTGTTCAACAACAATGAACTGATCGTCGCCGAAGTGCTCCAGTCGGCCGAGGCGATGAAAGCCGCCGTCAGCCATCTCGAACAGTTCATGGAAAAGTCCGAGACCGCCGCCCGCGCGAAGATCCTTCTTGCCACGGTCAAAGGCGACGTCCACGACATCGGGAAGAATCTCGTCGAGATCATCCTCTCCAACAACGGCTACCAGGTGATCAATCTTGGCATCAAGGTGCCGCCCGACGAGCTCATCAAGGCATACAACGAGCACAAGCCCGACGCCATCGGGCTCAGCGGCCTTCTGGTGAAGAGCGCCCAGCAGATGGTGGTCACCGGTGAAGACTTCCGTGAAGCGGGCATCAATGTGCCGCTGCTTGTCGGCGGCGCCGCGCTCAGCGAGAAGTTCACCATGACCCGGATCGCCCCCGCGTACGGCGCTCCCACGTTCTACGCCAAGGACGCGATGACCGGTCTGGCGCTCATGAACTCGTTGATGGAGCCCGCGGCCCGCCAGGAGCTGCTCGCCGCGCATACGGCCGCTCCCGCCGCCGGTCCGGTTGCGGAGACCTCCGCAATCCGCCCGGACCCCGGCGCGGCGCGGAGCCCGAAGGTGCGCACCGGCATCCCCATCCCGCCGGCGCCCTACCTCGATCGGCGTGTCCGGCAAGTGCCGCATCTGGCCGAAGTCTGGAGCTATATCAACCCGTACATGCTCTACGGCAGGCACCTCGGCTATAAGGGCAATTTCGAAAAGAACCTGCATGACCGCGAGCCGAAGGCGCTCTCTCTCTTTCACGAGGTCGAGGAGGTCAAACGCATCGCCGCTTCCTTCATGCGCGTCCGCGCCGTCTGGCGCTTTTACGAAGCCGAGCGCGATGGCAACGCAATCCTCCTGTTCGAGCCCGGCGCCCGCGAGCCGAGGGAGCGGATCGTTTTCGGGCGCCAGCCCAAGGCCGGTGGCCTCTGCCTGTCGGACTACGTTCTGGACCCTGACGACAATGGCCGCCGCGACCACATCGGCCTGTTCGTCGTCACAGCCGGCGAAGGGGTCCGCGCCCGCAGCGAAGAGGCCAAGGCCCGCGGCGAGTTCTTCCTCGCCCACGCCCTCCAGGCGCTTGCCATCGAAACCGCGGAAGCCGCCGCCGAGTGGCTTCACCGGCGCATGCGCGAAGACTGGGGTTTCCCCGATCCCCCGTCGATGACCATGCAGGAACGGTTCACTTCACGCTACCGCGGCAAGCGCTACAGCTTCGGCTACCCCGCCTGTCCCAACCTCGACGACCAGGCCATTCTATGGCGGCTCCTGGAACCCCGGGAGATCGGCGTCGAGCTGACCGAGGGAATGATGATGGAACCCGAAGCCAGCGTCAGCGCTCTCGTCTTCCATCACCCCGACTGCGCCTACTTCACCGCCGCCGAGGCGTCCGAACCGGTCGAGAGTCGTACACTGGCCTGAGTGGCCTCGACCCTGATTCTCACCCACGGCGCCGGCTCCAACAGGGATGCGCCTCTGCTGGCCGCCTTGGACGCGGCGCTCACCGGATGCGGCCTGCGGGTCATTCGCGCCAATCACGCCTTCCGCGAGGCTCGGGCCGCCGGACCGCCCCGCGCCGGCGACCCCGAACGGGACCGCCTGCGCTTGCGCGAACTTGTCGAAAGCGCGCGCGCCGCCGGCGCAATCAACGTCTACCTCGGCGGACATTCCTACGGCGCGAGGCAAGCGACCATCCTGGCCTCCGAACAGCCCGGCATCGCCGACGCGATCCTGGCCCTCTCCTACCCGCTCCACCCGCCTCGCCGGCCCGCCGAACTTCGTACCGCCCACCTGCCCGCGCTGCGAACGCCGGTGCTGTTCGTCCACGGCAGCCGCGATCCGTTCGGATCCGTCGAAGAGCTGCGCAACGCCCTCTCCCTCATCCCTGCCAGAACCCGGCTCGCCGAAATCGCCGGCGCCGGCCATGAGCTCGCCTCCAAACGCGGCCTCGACGGCGTTGTTGCGGCGATCGTCTCCGAATGGTTCAGGTTTCTGGCTGAATAGGGCGGATTCAGGTTGTTGTATCCGGAACTCCGTCGTCATATACTTGGGTCGCCTTCTGCTCCCGGCCGCGCGCCCGCGCCCGGCCTGTGGGGCGCCCCGGCTTTCTCATTGGCCGGGTCGGGCAAACGACTCATTGGAGGCCGTTCCATGGATTCTTACAACAACATCCCGGTGCCGCCCGAAGGGAATCCGATTGAATTCCGCGAGGGCAAGTTTGCCGTTCCGGACAACCCGATCATCCCCTTCATCGAGGGCGATGGCACAGGTCCCGATATCTGGCGCGCGGCGCGCACGGTGTTCGACGGCGCCGTGAGCCGTGCCTATGAAGGCCGCCGCAAAGTGGTCTGGTACGAAGTGCTGGCGGGCGAAAAGGCTTTCAACACCCTCAATACGTGGCTGCCGGACGATACCCTCGCCGCCATCCGGCGCTTCCGCGTGGCCATCAAAGGCCCTCTGACGACGCCCGTTGGCGGCGGAATCCGGAGCCTCAACGTCTCGCTGCGCCAGCTTCTCACGCTCTACGTCTGCATGCGGCCAGTCAAATACTATCCCGGCGTTCCCTCGCCAATGAAGCACCCCGAGCTTCTCGACGTCGTGATCTTTCGTGAGAACACCGAAGACGTTTACGCCGGCATCGAATGGAAGCAGGGCTCTCCTGAAGCCGCGCGCGTCATCGAATTCCTCCAGCAGAGCATGGGCGTCAAGGTCCGCCCCGACTCCGGCATCGGCATCAAACCCATCAGCGTCGAGGGCAGCAAGCGGCTCATCCGGCGCGCCATCCGCTACGCCCTAGACAACGGACGCCGCAGCGTCACCCTCGTCCACAAGGGCAACATCATGAAGTTCACCGAGGGCGCCTTCCGCGATTGGGGCTACGAACTCGTCCGCGATGAGTTCTCCTCGGTCTGCGTCACCGAAGCTGAAGCCGCTCAGGGAGTCCCGCCAGGCAAACTCCTCGTCAAAGACCGGATCGCCGATTCCATGTTTCAGCAGGTCCTCCTTCGCCCCGATGAATACGACGTCATCGCTACTCCCAACCTGAACGGGGACTACCTCTCCGACGCCTGCGCCGCTCAAGTCGGCGGCTTGGGCATGGCGCCCGGAGCCAACATCGGCGACGAGCACGGCGTCTTCGAAGCCACCCACGGCACCGCGCCCAAGTATGCCGGCAAAGACGTTGTCAACACCGCCAGCCTCATCCTGTCGGGCGCGATGATGTTCGAGTTCCTCGGCTGGAAGGAAGCGGCAAGGTTGATCGAAGCCGGCATCACGGAAACCATCCGCCAAAAGAAGGTGACTTACGACCTCCACCGGCTGATGGAGGGTGCGGCGCTGATGAAAACCAGCGAATTCGCCCGCGAGATCGTCGCCAATATGGCCGCGGCTGAGGTCGCCAAAAGCTGAGCGCTCTACCAGTTCACCGTCTTGCCGGGCTCCACCGCCCAAACCTCGATCCCTGATCCGGCGAGTTTCGCCCCTAATGCCTCCGGCGTGCCCGCCAGCACCGGGAACGTCCCGTAATGCATCGGGATCACTTTCTTCACTTGAAGCATCCTCGCCGCATGCGCCGCCTCTTCCGGACCCATCGTGTAGTGGTCGCCGATGGGCAGAAAGGCGAGCTCCGGTTTGTAGATTGACGCGTAGAGCGCCATTTCGCTGCAAATGGCCGTGTCCCCGGCGAAGTAGGCGTTGCGCCCGTCCGGCAGGTGGAGAATGTAGCCGCCGGGTTCGCCGCCGTAAATCAGATTCGAGCCGTCCTGGATGCTGCTGGAGTGCAGCGCGTGCGTCATCGTCGCCGCCAGCGCCCCTGCCTGCTGCCGCCCGCCTTTGTTCATGCCCGACGTGTTGGCCACGCCCTTCGACTCCAGCCAAGTGCAGATCTCGTAATTCGCGATGACCTTCGGCGAGAACTTCTTCGCCAGTTCGATGGCGCTCGCCATGTGATCGAAATGCCCGTGCGTGATGAGCATCGCGTCCAGCCGCGAGAACGCGAAACCGGACGGGAATTTCGGATTGCCTTCAAGCCACGGGTCGATGACGATCGATTCGCCGTTCACTCCAAGCGCAAAAGTGCCGTGTCCAAGCCAGGTGATGTTGACCATGAGGATTGCTGCCGAGCCTCCGACACGCTATTGTACCGGTTTCTGCTCAAGAACGATTCCGAACCCCAGCCCGGCGATCCCTGGAATCGAGACCGGCAGTTTCCCGCTGACCGGCGCCTCTCCGAACAGCGCCTTCAAAACCGCCTGTTCGCTCGGCGCTGCCGTCGAAAACGCCGCTACGTACGCGCTCACCTTCGGGAATGCCCGCAGCAGATAGGGGTTCCCCATCGAGATCATTGCGACGGGCTTGCCGGTCGCGATCAGCGATTCGACAAAGCCGGGATATCCTCCCGGCAGGCTGACGCTCCCCTGATACGCCGCGGCGGCCACGAACGTAAACACGGCGGCGTAGGAACACGGCTCCGCCGTCCCCGCGTGTTCCTTGAACGTCTCCGCCGGCAGCAGAGGATCGAGAAGCGCCACCATCGCATTCGGAGCCGCCGCGCGCAGACTCTCCGTCAGATCCCGCCCCTGCGTCGAGAAGCGGTTTCCCGAAAGCACAAAAAAGCAACCCCGCGCCGCCTTGTCCAGCGGAATCAATCCACCATCGTTCTTCACCAGCGTGATCGCCCGCGCCGCCGCCGACGCGGCGATGTCGTTCTCTTCCGGCGAATCGAGCGACTCGCCCAGCCCTTCCAGATTGACGAGTCTTCGGCGGTGGAGCCCCATGCTGACCTTGGCAGCCAGGACCTTGCGGACGCTTTCCTCCAGCCGCGCTCGAGGAATCCGCTTCGTTCTCACCGCTTCCACCACCGCGTTCACCGCGGCGCGGGCGTCTGCCGGCACAAGCAGCACGTCCACGCCCGCTTCCAGCGCCCTCACCGCCGCCTCGCCGGGCGGATACAGCTTCGCCAGACCCTGCATATCCATCGCGTCTGTCGAAATGATCCCCTTGAAGCCCAGCGACTCCTTCAACAGACCCGTGATGATGTTCTTCGACACCGTTGCGGGAATCGGCTCTGGCTCCAGAGCCGGCACAGAAAGGTGCGCCGTCATCACTGAATCGACCCCCGCCGCGATCGCCGCCCGGAACGGCGTAAGCTCCACTTGCTCCAGCCGCTCCTTGGAGGCGGAGACGACGCCAAGACCGAGATGAGAGTCCGTCGCCGTGTCTCCGTGACCGGGGAAATGCTTCACTGTGAGAAGCACCCGGTTCGCCGGATCCGACCGCGCTCCCTGAATAAACGCCTCGACGTGCGCCGCCACCAACTGCGGGCTCTCCCCGAAGCTCCGGATGTTGATGATCGGGTTGTCGGGGTTGTTGTTGACGTCGCTCACCGGCGCGTAGACCCAGTGGAAGCCCAACGCTCGCGCCTCCCGCGCTGTGGCAAGCCCGAACGCCCTGGTGAGAGCGGGATCGTTGGCGGCGCCGAACGCCATCAGGTGCGGGTACTGCGGCACCCCGTTGAATCGCATGGAAGCGCCGCGCTCAAAATCCCCGCCGATCAGTAGGGGAAGCTTCGAGAGCTTCTGGACCCGGTTCAGGAATGCCGCCGTCTGGTACGGCTCTGCTCGCTGCACGACGCCGCCCCGCACACGGTTCAGCAGAATCAGCCCCCCGGCTTTGAGATCCGTGATCGCCGAGCGCGTGGCGCGCCACGCCTTGGACCGTGGATGCGGGTTGTCCCCGTAGATGGGGACAAAGACAAGCTGCGCCGCCTTCTCAGCGAGGGTGAGCTGCTTCATCCACTGGTCGACGATGGTTTTGCCCGCCGGCGGCGGCGCGGCGGCGTAAACCACCGGGCAGAGTAACGCCAGGCACAGTACGGCAAGCAGCATGCCGGATCAGGAGGTCGACGCCGGACGCGAGAGCCGCCCGCGCCGCGCCTTGACCGAGAGCGGCGGCTTGCGCGGCGTGTTCAACAGCCGCGAGACCGAGCGAATGAGATGCTGGACCTCGTTCGCGCTCTTCATGATGACGATGTCGGCGCCGGTGTTCTGCTCGTTCAGGCCAAGCGCGTCCACGAAGCCGGAGATCAGGATGATCGGGATGGTCTCTCTCGCCGCGCGGATCTTCGCAATCAGTTCGCCGCCATCCATGTCGGGCATTCGATAGTCGGTCACCACCAGGTCGAAGAGGTGATCCTCAAACAGGGACAGCGCCTGTTTGCCGGAGAGAGCGCCCTCGGTGTGATAGCCGAGCTCTTCGAGAACCGCCTTGCGAGCCATGAGTCCGCCGCGATTGTCATCGACGAGAAGGATTCGACCGAGAGGATGTGTTGTTGATTTGGCGTGACTGACCATGCCGGAGACCACGAGGAAGGTAACAAAGCCGTGACGCGCATGTCAACGAAGTTGTATCGCACTCATGCGGCGCGAGATTCATTTCTTGACTTCGCGCACTCGCTGTGGTCCATCGAGCGGTCGCGCCATCACTCCACTTCGCGGGGCGCTGTGTAGCCCGCCTTCGCGATCACCTGGTACTTGATTGGCTTCCCCTTCTCATCGGTGATCTTCAGCGGCTCGTTGGTTTGAGGGTTGACCAGGTCAACCTTAATCTTGCGATACTTGCCGTCGCGCGCAACATTCGTCGGCTGATAGGACAGCGAGTACGTGTTGCGGAGCGCTTCCGAAATCTGTCGAAAGATGCCGCCGTACTCGCCGAAGAAACGGGGGAACCAGGCTTGGCCGCCTGTTTCGCGGGCGAAGGTGCGCAACTGGTTGTCAGCCTGGAGGAAGTCCAGCCGCTGGATTGGCCCCATGTAGCCGCGCGAGTCGTACCACTCGCGAAGCGCCTGCAACGTGCCAAGGGCGTAGATAGGCACTCCCGCGGTCTGTAGCTTGCGGCGCGTCTGATCGAAGGTGAGTTTCGAAAACGTGTCCATGCCGCTGCCGATGTACAGAATCGCCTTGCGTCCTTCGATGTCGCTCATGCGGTCGGCGATGTCGGTGAGCGCGTCGTAGAGGTTGGCTTCGGAGAAACCGGGAATGCGGAGCCGGGCCATCGCTTCATAGGTCTGCTGGCGGTTGGTGGTGAAGTCGGAGAGGATCTCGGTGCGAAGGTCGAACGCCACAACCGCCACGGTGTCCTCGGGAATCAGAGTCTCGAGGAAGCCGTAGGTGGCTGTCAGAGTCTCCTGCCACCCGTAGCTCCAGTACTGCTGGAAAAGGTTACAGAACTCGATCACCATGGCGATGGTCATCGGCGCCTGGCCCGTGGAATAACCGGTGATCTTCTGCGGCACGCCGTCCTCGAGGATGCGGAAATTGCCCGCCGGGATGCCGGGAATGAAGCGCCCCTTGTTGTCGAGCACGCCGACGTCGACGTTGACCGTGAGAGCGTCGCTGCGGAAGGTAGGACCTTCCATGGCGCCTTCTTCTTTCGACTTGCGCAGCTTGGACGGAATCTTCTCCTGCTGCGCGGGTTCGGCTTTCTCCTCGGTCTTGGCCGCATCGGGACGGCGGGGACGGGCGACGGGGTCGCCGGTCTCGCGCTTAGGGCCCGCCTGCCCCAAGACCAGGCCGCAGCCAAGGATGAGCCCCAGCAGGGCAGCCGTCAAACTTTTCTGCATCGTCATGGAAGTCCCTCTCGTTCAACTGAGACTACAACTATATGACGGTTTCCAGTCGGCCGGAGTTGCTGAACTAATGCGTCCAGTCGCCGGGGCCGGAGCCGCGCTTCCTCATGTAGACTTCGAACTTTCTTCTTGCCCGGCGGAGTCTCCACTCCTTGTACTGGCCGCGAAGCGAATCCACCATCCCGGGGCCGCGCCGGGCGGCTCGGGCGGTCTTGGTATCCCATCCAAGCTTGATGTAGAGATAACCCACAATCAGACCGACGAGATGCGCGATGTGGCTGATGCGGCTGCCGGTGCTGCGCATCGTGCTCAGAAAGACGATGGCGCCCATCAGCATGACGTAGTAGCGCGCCTTCATCGGGAACAAAAAGCTGAAGAAGACCGTCGCGTCGGGGAAAAGGATTCCGAAGGCCAGCAGCAGAGCGTAGATGGCGCCCGACGCTCCGATGGTCGGCACGTTTGGATTGCCAAAGACGTAACTGAGGACGACGACGAAAAAGCCGGCGCCCACGCCGCAGAGCAGGTAATACCGCAGGAAGCGCTGCGCGCCCCAGACGCTCTCGATGGTCGTGCCGAACATCCAGAGCGAGAGCATGTTGAACAGGATGTGCTCGAGCCCGTAGGGATTGTGAATGAACAGGTAGGTGACAATCTGCCAGACCTTGAAGCCGCTGAGGAACTCGCTGGGCACCAGGCCGAGCAGTTGAACAAGCGCGGCGGAGACAGAGTCCGGCGCGAGCGCCAACACCAGATAAATGGCTGTATTGGCGATGAGCAGGGTCTTGACCATGGGAGTCATCATTCCCATGGGGGGCGGGCCCGAGCGGGTCCTGTAGGCGGGGGTGCCCATGATGGTTTCGCGTGCGATCCTTAGTTTCACGATATCACTATGGTTTTGATCCCTCTCCTGATGACGATGATGGCCGGCTTGGATGCGGACCTGATTGTGGTGAACGCGCGGGTGCGGACGATGGACTCGCGCGGGACTGTCGCGGAGGCGCTTGCCGTTCGCGACGGGCGGATTGCCGCTATCGGGCGGACGCCGGAGATCAAGGCGCTCGCCGGGCGGACGGCGAAAGTGATCGATGCGCAGGGGCGGCTGGTGCTGCCCGGCTTCAACGATTCGCACGTGCACTTTCTCTCGGGCGGCTTTCAGCTTTCGAGCGTCAATCTGCGCGACGCGAAGTCGAAGGTAGAGTTCGCCGCCAGGATTCAGGCTTTCGCCGCAAGGTTAGGCAAGGGCCGGTGGGTGGTTGGGGGCGATTGGGACCATGAGTTGTGGGATGGCTCGCCTCTGCCGCGCAAAGAGTGGATCGACGCGCTGACGCCGGAGACGCCGGTCTTCGTGAACCGGCTGGACGGGCACATGGCGCTGGCGAACTCGGCGGCGCTGAAGTTGGCAGGGGTCACGAAGCAGACTCAGGATCCGCCCGGCGGCCTGATTGTTCGGGACAAGGCGACCGGAGAGCCCACTGGCGTCCTCAAGGACGCGGCGATGAACCTCGTGTACCGGGTGATTCCCGCTTCGACGTTTGAGGAGAAGCTCGAGGCGGCGCGGGCGGCGTCGAAACATGCCGCGTCTCTCGGCGTGACGAGTGTGACCGATGTGAGCGCCGGCTCCGACATCGGGGTGTATCAGACGCTGCTCGAGCGCGGCGAGCTGCTGACCCGGGTGTATGCGGCGTGGCCGCTGCCGCGGTGGGAGGCGCTTGCGGCGACCGGCGTGCGGCGCGGGTTCGGCGGGCCCATGCTCAGAACCGGCGCGCTCAAGGGCTTCGCCGATGGCAGCCTCGGCTCCGCCACGGCGTTGTTCGATGAACCGTACGACGACGATCCATCGGCTTCGGGGATCCCGAGCGACGAGATGGCGGATCCTGCGGTGATGCAGCAGCGCATCACCGGCGCCACCCGGGCGGGGCTGCAACTCTGCCTGCACGCGATCGGCGACAAGGCCATCGGCATGATCCTCGACATGATCGAGAAGGCGGCGGCGGGGACCGGCGTGCGCGATGCGCGGTTTCGGATCGAGCACGCCCAGCACTTGCGGCCCAGGGACATAACGCGATTCAGGCAGTTGGGAGTGATTGCGTCGATGCAGCCCTATCATGCGGCCGACGATGGACGCTGGGCGGGAAGGCGGATCGGGGCGCGGCGTTCGGCGACAACGTATGCATTCCGGTCGCTGCTCGATGCCGGGGCGGGGCTGGCGTTCGGGTCGGATTGGACAGTGGCGCCGCTCAATCCGCTGCTGGGGATTCATGCGGCAGTGACCAGAAGGACGATCGATGGGAAGAACCCCGGCGGATGGGTGCCGGAGCAGAAGATCACAGTGGAGGAGGCGGTGCGGGCTTACACGTTGGGCTCGGCGCACGCGGAGTTCATGGAGGCGCAGAAGGGCAGCCTCGAGAAGGGAAAACTGGCCGATTTCGTGATACTTTCTCGCGACATCTTCACGAGTGAGCCGGAGATGATTCTCGAGACCAAGGTCCTCTTGACGGTTGTGGGCGGTCATGTCGTGTTTGAGAGTCTCGTTGGCGGTGGCGGCCAGGAGCGCGCCGGCGGCCACTCAACCGGCCGTTGAAACGCAGTGAACGGGCGAACAGCATCGTCGAGGCATTCCGGGCGCCGCTTCTGAGCGATCTGCCTGGCGGGCGGCTGAGCCGGGAGGAGCTTTGAAGTCGTCTGGGCTGTGCCGGCTCTTGTTGAGACGGCTCTCCTTCTGGCGCGGCTGCACAGACCCAAAGCGCCGGTCCTTTCCCGCGTGGCTTCCTTTTTATATGCTGTATCCAACAAAAATGTCCGTTTGGACAGTCGATGGGAGGTCCAGATGCCTCGTCTCGCCTCGCCGCCAATGCTTGCCCCGGCCGGCGTACTTGTAGCCGCATTCATTGTTTTGGCCCAGACGCCCGCGGCGCGCCTCACAGGGCGCATCACGGACCCCTCGGGCGGCGTCATGCCGGGCGTCCACGTCCGCGTCACCAATCTCGACACCAATCAGTCCCACGAAGCGAAATCCAACGGCCTTGGCGACTACACGATCCCGCTTCTTCAGCCCGGGGTGTACTCGTTGGAGGCCAATGCACGGGGCTTCCGCGCCTACCGGCGCCCCGAAATCACCCTCGCCGTGGATCAGATTCTCCGGCTCGATATGACCCTCGAAGTCGGCGCCACCGCCGAAACTGTCACCGTCACCGAGGAAGTCCCCGCCCTGAACACTGAAATCGGCACGCGCGGCGACGTCACCTCGAATCAGGAACTCACCGAGATGCCGCTGGCCGGCCGCAATTTCTCGGACCTCGCTTACCTCACCGGCGGAGTCCTGCCCAAGGGCGAAGACGGCGACGGCGCTTTCGCCATCAACGGCGCGCGCGCCGACAATGTCGGTTTCGTGCTCGACGGGATGAACAATACACAGCGCCGCAACACTGGCTCGGTCGCCAGCCCGCCGCTGGAGGGCGTCCAGGAATTCAAGATGATCACCTCGGGCTTCTCCGCCGAGTACGGGCGCTACGCCGGAGGCATTCTGAGCGTGGTGACCAAGAGCGGCTCCAACCGCTACCGCGGCGCGCTCTATGAATTCCTTCGGAACGACATCTTCGACGCCCGCGGCTTCTTCGAACTCGATAAATCGAAACTGCGCCGCAATCAGTTCGGCGCCACTCTCTCCGGACCGGTCTCCATTCCCAAGCTTTACAACGGCAAGGACCGCACGTTCTTCCTCTTCTCCTGGGAGTCGCTCCGCCAGATTTCCGGCGTGACACAGCGCGGCATCACGCCGCTTCCCGAATTCCTGCAAGGCGACTTCACGAAAGCCGTTGACGCCTACGGCAAGCCGCTCAAACTGAACGACCCGCTCGCCAAAGCCCCGTTTCCCAACAACCGCATCCCCGCCTCCCGCTTCGACCCCGTCGCAATGAACCTCGCCGCCTACTACCCCGCGCCCTCCATCAACGGCTCCGTCAACAACTACTACGCCGCCGCCAACTCGTCCAACAACTGGGACAATTTCAGCATCAAGGGCGACCACTCCATCACCGCGCGCGACCGCCTGACGCTCTCCGTGTTCTGGCGCCCCAACAATTCGTTCAATCCCTTCAACCGCTCCCCCATCGAGACGTTCGGCTCCACCACACAGACCCTCGACCTCCTCT
>JACADU010000438.1 GCA_013388415.1 Bryobacteraceae bacterium | reverse complement strand
GCCACGGGCGCCATCGCGGTGCATCGCTTCGTCGGCGAGGCCGATCTGAAATTGCGAGCCGCCCGCGCGCTGATGCATGAGCTGGCATCCGGTCCATCGGGCGGGGGAAGGGAACAGGACGAATGAAGATCGCGAGATTCCTTTCTTACTTTTCCGGGCTGGCGATTTCGCTCGCCGCCGGCTGGACGGTGCTTCCGCAGGCCCTATACAAGGAGGTCCCGCAGCCTGCATCGTTCAGTCACGCGGCGCACACCGGCGAGAAGGGGGGCATGCAATGCACCGACTGTCATGCTTTCAGGACCGACGGCTCCTTTGCCGGAGTCCCGAAGCTCGAAACGTGCGCGGGCTGTCACGCGGAACCGGTGGGAGAGACGGCGAGCGAGAAGCGGTTTGTCGAGGAGTTTGTCAAGAAGGAGCGCGAGCCGCAGTGGCAGATCTACTCGCGCCAGCCCGACAACGCCTGGTTTCCGCACAGCGTGCACGTCACGCGGGGCAAGCTGGCGTGTGAAGGCTGCCACGGGAGCCATGGGAAGTCGGCGGCGCTGCCGGCTTACCGTGTCAACCGGATCACCGGCTACAGCCAGACCGTGATGGCCGGCATGAGGATGGACGATTGCGTCGCCTGCCACCGGCAGCGCGGACTTTCGCATAGCTGCCTCGATTGCCACAAGTGAGGAATCCCGCACCATGATTCGCAGAGAACTGATCAAATTCGCAGGCGGGGCGGCAACCGGATTGGCGTTCACTCCGCTGCCGTGGAGGCTGCTTGGAGACTCGGCGATCTGGACGCAGAACTGGTCCTGGATGCCGCGCACGCCCCGGGGTGAAGTTGGCGAGAAGGAGGCTAACTGCACGCTATGCCCGGCGGGCTGCGCTGTCAAGGTTCGGACATGCGGCGGAACGCCGATCGGGGTCTGGCCGCGGGGCGAGGCGATGTGCCCGGCCGGTTTTGCGGGCCACACGCTGCCATGGCATCCCCTCAGGTTGCGACAGTGCCTGAACCGGGGCCGAGTGAGCAGCCTGGAGGAGGCGCTGGAAGCGTCCCGCGCGGCCGCGGAAGGGGGCCTCGCGGTTTTGGACATGCTGCCGGGCCGAACGGCGTCGTTGCTGCATCGCGTTCACCTTTCGGGCATTGCGAACGCGCGCTACATTCCCGCGCCACAGGCTGAAGGCGGAACGGCGCGGGCGATGGCCCGGCTTGCGGCTGGTTCTGTGCAGCTTTCCGCGGAACTCGGGCGGGCGAAGACGGTGCTCTCCGTTTCCACTCCGCTGCTGGACGGCTGGGCGGCTCCGCGCCGGACGGCGGCGAACCGGGGCTTCACGCTGTGGCAGGCGGAATCGTGGCGGTCACGCACGATGGATCTCGCGGATTCGAGGCTTCTCATCAGGCCCGGAAGCGAGACGGCGTTGCTGCTCGGGCTGGCAAGACAGCTTCTGCAAACGGCTGGAGTTGAGCGGCGCGCCCGGCTGCTCCAGGGTTTCGACCAACTCCAGGCCGCCATCGCGCATGCGGCTCCCGCCGCGGCGGCGGAGCGGACGGGATTGAGTGAAGACCGCATCGCGGCCCTTGCAGACGCGCTGCTGCGCGGGCAGCCGTCGCTGGTGATCGCCGACGGCGATCCGCTCGGCGGCCCGCTGCCGGAGGACGCAAGGCTAGCCGCCGCGGCAGTGAATGTTCTCCTCGGCGCCGAAGCCTTCAGCACGCGCCGGGAACCGCCGGTCCCGAAGCCGTGGCGCTGTATCGAATGCACTCGGCTGGAACAGGTCGACAACCACTCGATCGGGTTGCTGATCATCGACGAGCCTGCTCCGGGTCTCGCCCTTCCGTGGGCGGCGATCGCGCCCAAGTTGAAGCCGGAAGGCGCGCTTGTTGTCGCATTGACCTGGAATCGCGCCAGCTATGCGCGAAGGGCCGACTGGCTGGTTCCGGTTCCCGTTTACCTCGAATCTGCAGCCGACGCTCCGCCTCCTCCGGACACGGGCTCGTGGCGCATAGCTGTTTCGCCCGCGGTGCTGAACCCGCCGGAGGGCGCCATCGCCGCCGCCGATTTCGTGGCCAGACTGGCCGGCGCCGAGCCTGATTCGGCGGCGCGTCTCGAAGAACGGCAGAAGCTTGCAGGCGAGGAGGAATTGGAAGCTGCTCCCGCGCCCGCATTCACACGCATTCTTCCCGCCGGAACGGACGGGGCGCAACTCGCCGCAGCGGCTGCCGCGAACCTCGAGGGGCCGCCGGTTGCAGCTCACGGCTGGCGGCAGGCATCGGTTTCGCCGCTGCTTGGCAAGCTGTGGCAGGAGTGGGACCTCCGGCCCGCTCCGGGGGCGGTGACGAGTCATCCGGAGACGCTTCGCGGACTTGGCTGGCACGCCGACTCGGGCGCACGGCTGGAATCCGAGGCGGGCCAGATGCAGGTGCTGCTCGAAGCCGATCCGACGGCGCCGAGCGGCATCATCGCGCTGAGCGCCGGACCGGCCTACGCCCAGATATGTGAAGCCGCTCCGAACGGGGCGTGGCGGCTGAAGAACCCCAAGGTGGTGCGCTCATGACGCGTAGAGCAACGCCTGGCAAGGCTGCCCGTTACGGGATGATCATCGACCTCGACCGGTGCAACGGCTGCGGCGCTTGCATGATCGCCTGCGCCGTTGAGAACAACGTTCCTCCGCCGGATGCGAAGGCGACGCCGCGCACGGGTTTGAACTGGGTCCGTGTCTTCCGTGTGGAGACTGCGACACGGCCCGCGTTCGTTCCGGTGATGTGCATGCAGTGCGGGGATGAGACGCCCTGCGTCAGCGTGTGTCCACAGAATGCGGTGGATGTCGATCCATCGACGGGCGTCGTGGGGCAGATTCCCGAACGCTGCCTGGGCTGCCGGTATTGCATGGCCGCCTGCCCGTACCAAGCGCGAGTCTTCAACTGGAGGGATCCGCAGTGGCCCGCCGGGATGGAGCAGGCGCTGAACCCGAACGTGAGCGCGCGTCAGCGAGGCACGGTGGAAAAGTGCAACTTCTGCCATGGGCGCTGGCACGCCGCAGTAGAGGCCGCGGCCAATGAAGGGAAGACCGGCAGCGTGTCCTACACTCCTGCTTGCGTCGAAGCCTGCCCCGCGCAGGCTATCGAGTTCGGCGACCTGAACGATGCGGCTTTCGCCGCGAAGGCGAGGGCGGCCGGGGCGTTCAGGCTGCTGGAACCGCTCGGCACCGGACCGAAGGTTTATTACAGGACCGGCCGCGCCGAAGTCCGCGGCGCAGTTTCCGGTCTCATCGAGGAGGCAAAGAATGGTCAGCGCTCTTGACCGTGCCTGGATCCCCCGAGGCGTCGTTCGGGCCCCACTCACGCGGTTCGGCCTGTGGGTGGGTTTGTGGCTCGGCGTGTTCGCCGTGGGCGCGTACGCCATGTATCTATGCCTGGCGGACGGTCTGTTCCATACCAACATGGACAACCGCTACGTGTTCGGCCTCTGGATCTTCCTCGACCTTACCGTCATCGCTCTGGGCGCCGGAGCCTTTTTTACCGGCTTCCTGCTCTACGTCCTCCGCAAGAAGGAGCTCAAGGCAGTCATCAACAGCGCCGTCGTGCTCGGCCTCATCTGCTACAGCGGCGCCATGGTCATCCTCGCCGTCGACGTCGGCCAGCCGTTGCGCGCGTGGTTCACGTACTGGTATCCCAACGCGCACTCGATGCTCGCGGAAGTCACCTTCTGCATCACTTGCTATCTGCTTGTCCTATGCATTGAGTACGTGCCGATTCTTCTCAAGAACCGCCGGCTGCGCGGCATCGGCGGCTATCTCGTCTTCGAACACGAGCTGCACAAGCTCATGGTGGTCTTCGCCCTCATCGGCACGCTGCTCTCATTCTTCCATCAGGGCTCACTCGGCGGACTCTTCGGCGTGCTCCGAGGACGCCCGTTCGCCTTCCGCGAGGGTTTCGCCATCTGGCCGAGCACCTTCTTCCTCTTCATCCTATCCGCCATCGCCGCCGGACCATCCTTCATCGCCCTGACCACCTGGCTCGTCGAAAAGATCAGCCGGCGCCGCCTCATCTCCGCCGAAGCCTACGACACGCTTGCCCGCATCTCAGGCAAGATGCTCATGCTCTACGTCCTGATGAAATCGCTCGACACCCTGTTCTGGCTCAATCAGACCGCACCCGCGCGCGGCTTCCCGGCCCACCGCTTTTACGAGTTCGGCAACTTCGGCGGCTGGACCCTCTTCATCGAAATCGTGATTCTCGGCCTGCTCCCAGGCCTCGCCCTGATCCACGCGCCGCTGCGCGCCAAGCGGCCCGTGCTGCTTGCCGCCGCGCTTGCCGCCTGCGCAGGGGTCACCCTCAACCGTTTCGTCCTCACCATTCAGACGATGGCGCTGCCCACGCTGCCGTTCGACCGCCTGATGAGCTACTGGCCCAGTTGGCAGGAGTTTGCCGCCTTTGGGGCAGTGGTGGCATACGGCGTGCTTGTGTACTCGTTCTCGTTTCGCTATCTGACGCTATTCCCTCAGGAGCGCGAACTCACTCGAGCTGAACTGATGCAAAGGAGCCAGGAGGCCTGACATGTTCCCTTGGGTTTACGGATTCAGTTGGACGCCCGGCCACGTTATCTTCGTGGGCGTGTTCCTGACGGTCGCGGCCGCCGTCGCCGTGACGGTCTTCCTGGCCGTCTTCCGCAGCGTCCAGGACTTCCGCCGCGGCAAAGCCAGACAAATCGCCTGGCAGTCTCACTTCCACGATCTGCCCGCCTCCGACCGCGCCTGCCGCCACGCGTTGACCGGCGAGCTGAAGGGGCGCGTCTGCGACAACGGCTTTGACTGCCGCCAGTGCTCCGTTCACGCGCGCCTGACCGCCATCGAAACCGCCCCGCCTGCCGGCCGCCTCTATCACCGCGGCCACACCTGGGTGCGCCCCGCCGGCGATGGCACTCTCCTCGTCGGCCTCGATGAGATCGCCACCAAGCTCCTCGGCTCGGTCGGCCAGGCAGCGGCGCCTCCCGCGGGCACTGTCCTCGAAGCCAACGCGCCCGCCTTCACAGTGCGCAAGAAAGGAGCGGAGTTCCGCATTCTGTCACCGGTTGACGGCGTCATCGTCGAGTCCCACGACGGCAGCCAGGGTTGGTTCGCACGGGTGAAGCCGGCGGAGAACTATTCCGACGTCCATCTTCTTCGCGGCCATGAAGCCACCGCCTGGTTCCAGCGCGAGGTGGACCGCCTTCAAATGGCCGCCTGCCAGGTGAACGGAATGCCCGCCCTCGCCGACGGCGGCGTCCTCGAAGGCGACCTCTCCGAGGTCCTGCCGCCGGGTGTCTGGGAGTCCCTCAGCGCGGAAATGTTGCTGGACTCATGAGGGGTTCAACGCTCGATGCCGAAGCGCTTCAGCTTTTCATAGAGGGTCGAGCGGTCGATTCCGAGAGACGCCGCGGCTTCCTTCACGTTGCCGCCGGTTCGCCGCAGCGCCGCTTCGATCATCAGCTTTTCCATCGCCTCGATGGTCATGTTGTCAGGCACGCGGAACGTGTGCGAAGCCGCGCCTTCGCCGAGGAAAGAGAAATCGTCTTCCGTCAGCACCGGCGCGCGGGACGAGACGATCGCCCGTTCGATGGCGTTTTCCAGTTCACGGACGTTGCCCGGCCAGTCGTAGTCCATGAGGATTCTCATCGCCGGATCGGAGATCTGCCGGACGTCCTTGCCAGTCTCGTGCGAGAGCCTGTCGACGAAATGGGCGGCCAATAGCGGAATGTCCTCTTTCCGCTCACGCAGCGGAGGGATGCGGATCTCGATCACATTGAGCCGGTAGTACAGATCCTCGCGGAATGCGCCGTCTTCGACGGCTTGCTTGAGATCCTTGTGGGTAGCGGCCACGACGCGCACATCGACGCGCACTTCCTCGTTGCCGCCGATACGGTAGAAACTCTTCTCCTGGAGCACGCGCAGCAGATCGGCTTGCAGCTTGGGCGGGATGTCGCCGATCTCGTCGAGGAAGATCGTGCCGCCGTTGGCAAGTTCGAACTTGCCCTTTTTCCTTTCCGCGGCGCCGGTGAACGAACCCTTTTCGTAGCCGAAGAGTTCGCTTTCGAGAAGGCTCTCGGCGAGGGCGGCGCAAGAGACCGCGACGAACGGTTTGGCGCCGCGGTCGCCGGAGAAATGGATGGCGCGGGCAATCAGCTCCTTGCCGGTGCCGCTTTCGCCGCGGATGAGCACGGTGCTGCGCAGGCTGGCCACTTCGCCGGCGAGGTCCAGGATCTCGCGCATCCTGGGGCTCTTGCTGATGATGTCGTGAAACTGATACTGGCGCGTCAGCTTCTGGCGCAGGATGCGGTTCTCGCGCTGGAGATTCTTAACCTTGATGATCCGGCTGACCAGCAGCGAGATCTCTTCCGGGTTGCAGGGTTTGACGATGTACTCCTGCGCTCCTTCTTTCATCGCGACGATCGCGGTGTCGACCGTGGCGTAGGCGGTGATGATGATGATCGCGGCGTCCGGGCGCATGCGCCGGATCTCCATCAGCGTCTCGATGCCGTCAATGCCGCCGGGCATTTTCAGATCGATGAAGTGGATGGCGTAATCGGTCTTGCGGGCCAACTCGATCGCTTCGCGCCCGGAGGCGGCGACATCCACGTTATAGCCGTCTTCGCGCAGCCACGCCGCCATCGATTCGCGCATCACTTCTTCGTCGTCGACCACCAGAATCTGCCAGTTGGCCTTCATCGCAAGTTCTCCAGTAGAATCGCAGCGCAGCCGGGGCAAAGGACGGCCCGCTTGAGGTCAAATTGGTGAATGTTGGTTGCCAGGCGCATGGCGCATTCCTGTGTCTGGCAATGGGTGAGTCCGAACAAATGGCCCGTCTCGTGGAGGGCCACGGTTCTGGCTCTTCGCAGCAAGAGTTGGAGGTCCGGATCGAAGCCGTGAAACTCCGGTGTGAGCCTGGCCATTGAGATCACTGCGGCGCGCCCGCCCAACTGAGCCTGGCCGAAGACGAAGCTGAGCATCGGGATAAAGAGGTCGCCCCCGGTCACCGCAAGCAGCTTGGCCGGATTCGCCGGGTGCGCCGCCAGGAGCGATTTCAGGATCACCGGGGCGCTATGCTGGCGTCTGACCGAATCGTACGCCTCTGGAGGCGAATTGATCGCAGGCAGGGCTTGCACGCGCACCGGAAAGACGTCTTCGAGGATCTCTTTGATCGTCTCCATCACCGCTTCCGAAACCTGACTGCCTTCGGGGCAGAGCATCGGCGCCAAGCCGAGCTCGATCATGCCGCCGGCTCCTCCACCCGCGGAGAAGGCGCGCTCTGCGGGCTTTGCAGAGGAAGCGTCACTGTGAATGACGTTCCCTGGCCCGGAGCGCTCTTCACCTCGATCTCGCCGCCGTGGCTGTGGATGATGCCGTAAGTCACCGCAAGCCCCAGACTCACGCCTTTGCCCTCGGGCTTGGTGGTGAAGAAGGGATCGAAGATCTTCTTCTGGACCTCCGGCGGCATCCCTTCGCCGTTGTCAGTGACGCGGAACCATGCGGTCGCACCCGCCCCACGCCCGGTCGCGACGACGAGCAGCGGCGCCGGCTTGCCCTGCATCGCCTCGGAAGCGTTGAGGACCAGGTTCAGCACGGCCTGCTGAATCTGCGAGCGGTCGCACTGGACATGGGGCAGCGCGCTGTCCAGTTCCAGCCGGACCTCGACATTGTTCAACTTCAGTTTGTGGGCGATCAGCGAGAGCGTGTTCTGAATAATGCCGTTCAGATCCGCTTCGGACCGGTGGGGCGCCGGCCGGCGCGAGAACGCCAGCAGGTCGCTGACGATGCGGCCCACGCGGGAGGTTTCATTGGTGATCTGGCTCAGATACCGCTTGAAGTCGGCCAGACGCCCGGGCGGCACTCCATCGTCCTTGAGGATGCGCTGGAGCAGCATCGACAGGTTCAGGATGCCCGCCACCGGGTTGTTGATCTCGTGCGCCACACTGGCCGAGAGCTGGCCGAGCGATGCCAGGCGGTCGCTCTGCATCAGTTTCTGGTGGGCCACCTGCAATTCCCTGGTCCTGGCCTCGACTTTGGTCTCCAGCTTCTGGGTGAACTCGCTGATCTCGCTGATTGCCGCCTTCAGCCGCACGCGCATGGCGTCGAAGCTGCGGGCAAGATCGGAGATCTCGGCGCTGCCGCTGGAGACGCGGATCGGCGCATCCAGGTTCATATTGCTGATTTCCTTGGTGCTGGCGATGAGCTGTTGAATCGGGCGGCGGATAAAAGTCTGCGTGAAGACGATGATGAGCGCGCAGATAATCACCAATTCAATCAGCAGCCGCGCCACGACCACCTGCTGCATGCTGGCAAGTTCGGCATCGACCGCGTCCAGCTTCACTTCCACCTCGAGCACGCCCAGGATCTTCTCGCTTTCCGGATGAGCGTGGCAGGCTGACTGGCTGCAACTTGGCTCGTTCGGAATCGGAG
>JACADU010000385.1 GCA_013388415.1 Bryobacteraceae bacterium | reverse complement strand
CTGTCTGGTGCGGGAAGCGGCTAGAACTCGTACCGCAGACCGAACTGCATGATGCGCGGTTCGCCGATCGTGCTGCTGTAACGGCCGAAGGTATTGGCCGATGAGATATCCAGCGACAGCGAGTTGACGTCGAACCGGGCCGTGTTGGTCAGGTTGAACGTCTCCCAGCGGAGCTGGATCGAGTGGCCTTCCGCGTATGGCATCGTGAAGCGCTTGGCGACGTTCAAGTCGATGTTGAAAACGCCGTCGCCCCGCAAGCCGTTTCGCGTGCCGATTCCGCCTGGAAGCTCATAGTCAAACGCGGCCAAGGCCCGCTCGGGGTCCGTAAACAGGCCCGGTCCGCTGCTGGTGCCAGAGGACATGTTCTTGTTTTGGGTGGTCTTGACAGGCGTTCCATTCCACAGCGCCCAATTGTTGTTGTTCCAGTTCGTGGGCCACAAACCGGTTTCGAAGACGCTGATGGGGAAACCGCTGGACCAGCGCCACAATCCGGAGATCTGCCAGCCGCCGACGATGGCGTCCGCCCAGCCGGGCATGGCCGAACCGAACTTCCGTCCTTTCCCGAAGGGCAGGTTGTAGACGCCCATGGCGCTGAACAGGTGGGTGGTGTCGTAGTCAGAGACGCCCTTCATCAATCCGGGCTGCCAGGGGTTCCAGAGGACGTAGCTGCTGGAGCCGACGCGCTCGGTGCCGGATCGGAGGTCGATGGATTTGCCGTAGGTGTAGTTGAAGTCTAGAGTGTCGCCGTTGCTGAAGCGCTTCCGCGCGTTCACTTGGGCGGCGTGGTAGTTTCCGCCGCCGACCGAGCTGAATACCGAGAGATAGGAGAACTGCGGGTGGTAGTAGGCGTAAGGCCCAAGCTTCGAGCACCGGTTGGCGCCCGCGCAGTTGCCTTGACCGGCGCCCGTGTCCATCTGATAGAGCGCGTATGTCCAGTCATACTGGTTGGCGCGGAACCGGTTGAAGACGTTCTGCGTGGGCGTCAGCCCGCCAGCGGTATAGTTCGGGTACATGTTCTCCCAGTAAGGGATGCGCGGAACGCCGGCAGTGGGCACTTCGGCGTTGACCAGCCTGGCGATTTGCGTGGCGGCTTCAAAGTATGTCTGGCCGGAGGCAGGGTCCTTGAGATCGGTCGGCATGGCGGCGTCGCGCCTGATCAGCGAGCGGCGGGACTGTCTGCCCACGTAGGAGCCTTGGATGAACCAGCCGTTGCCGAACTCATGGCCGATGCTGAAATTCATCGTCATCGTGTAGGGCGGAACGAGCGTGTCATCAAGACCGTTGGTGATGGCGAACAGATCCGGATACGTCGCCGGGAACGTCGCCGGCGGCGCGGGGGGCAGCAGCCCGGCGGGGATCTGATTCAGGGCAGTGTAGCGCGGAGCGGTCTGGATAGTGAGCACCGCGGCCGGATTGGTCAGTGAGTTGGACAGACCGAAGGCGGTTGCGTCATAAGAGCGCATCAGCCCGCTGCCGAACAGGTCATAGAACATCCCCCATCCGGCGCGAATGGTCGTCCTTTGGGTCGGCGAATAGGCGAGAGCGAGCCGCGGCGCCCAGTTCTTCTTGTGGAAGGCATACAGGTCGCGCCCGCCCTTGTCCTTCGGGACGAACGAGATCCGGCCGGCTTCCATCTGCGATCTGCCCTGCTGGGCGAGCGCGCCACGCAGATTGAACCAGTCGCCGATCGGGATGTTGGGCGAAACCTGCTGCCCGTTCTCCTCGTATATCGGCGGCATGAGCGAGTAGCGGAGCCCGGCGGTGAGGGTGACTTGCCGGCTGATCTTCCACGTGTCCTGAACGTAGAACTCGTATTCGTCGGAGCGGAACGTGCGGCGAACCGCCTCGCCGTTGGCAAGAACAGTCCCATCCACGAGGTAGTTGTACTGTGCGTTACCCTGCGTGACCAGACCCATCACGTCGGCCATGGCGTGGCGGAACAGCGTGATCTGCGAGGAGGCCATGTCCGGAAACGGCGCGTTCAGTCCCGAACCACTGCCGGTCAGCCAGGATGCGTTGGCGGAAGCGCTGTGGAACGAATTGCCGTAGTTGGTGCGCCGGTTGGAAATCGAGCGGAAAACGCCCCCGAACTGGACTGTGTGCGAGCCTTTGATCCAGTTCATGTCTTCGGCGAATGTATGGACGGGAATGATGTTGGCAAAGCTGCGGCCTGTGCCGAAGAACTGGTCCAGACTGCGCAGACTGACATACGAGAAATTGTTGATGCCGGAGTTCTCGGCGCCCACACGGGTCAGACCGTACCGGAAGTTCGAGATCAACGTCGGCTTGAACAGGCTCGTGAGGCCGACGGCGATGCCCTTGTTGTTCCGCAGCGTGACCGTATTCGGCGGCAGGCCCGGCATCTGTGGCATGCCCTTTTCGTTGTCGTTCTGGAGGTTGCCGCGGACGAAGAGCGTGTGCTTGCTGCTGGAGTCCAGCAGGTAGTCGGCTCGCGCGATGTAATTGTTCCAGCGCAGCGGCGTCGGGGCGGTGAATCGCAATCCGACAAAGTTCAGGCCGTCGCCGATGGAAGTGTCGTTCGGTACCGGGTATTTCTGCATATCCGCGAGCGCCGCTTGGTTGACCCCGCGCGGATCGAGAAGCCTGGCGATGTCAGCGGGCGTGACCGTGGCGATGCCGCCGCTGGTTGTGCGGTATTGCAGGATGCCCTGCCGCATGTTCATCGAGGGAATTTGCCGCGTGGCCTGGCCGTCGCGGGCGTCTTTTCGACCCTCGTAGTTGCCGAAGAGGAAGAAGCGATTCTTGATAATCGGGCCGCCGAGCGAAGCTCCATAGATGTTGCGGATGAGTTTCTGGCGGGCGACGCCGCTGGAGTTGAGGAAGAAATCATTGGCCGTGGTGACCGTGTTGCGGTGATACCAGTAGGTGGAACCGTGGAGCTCGTTCGTGCCGCTCTTGGTGACCATGGCGACCTGCGCCCCGGAGGAGCGGCCCTGGTCCGCCGTGGCGTTCAGGGTGACGACACGGAACTCCTGCACGGAGTCGGGCGTCATCCGCAGGACGCTGGTGAACGCCTGGCGGTCCATCTGGTCGTTGACGTCGACGCCGTCCAGCGTGACGTTCGCCTGGTCGGACTTGCCGCCGTTGACGGCGCCGTTCCGCGAATCCGTATCGCCGTCGCGGGTGTAGACGACGCCGGGCTGCAACGCAAGCAGCCCGACGATGTTGCGCGCATTCAGAGGAAGCTGAACAATCGGCTTGTTGCTGATGGCGTTGCCGACCGAGGCGTCGGTCGTGTTCAGCATCTGCGCTTCGGAGGTGACGGCGACCGTTTCCGTGATCTGGCCGACTTCCAGCTTGACATTGATCGTGCTCGGGTTGTTCACCAATAACTGGAGATCGTTCACTGTCGCCGTCCGGAATCCGCTGGCTTTGACGGTGAGCCTGTACCTGCCCGGCACGACCTGCAAGAACGCGTAGTTGCCGGATGCGTCGGCGTTGGCGCTCCGCTTGATTGCCGTATCGATGTTTTCAAGTTCAAGTGATGCGGACGGGATTACGGCTCCCGACGGGTCTGTGACAACACCACTAACCTGCGTCGTGGCCTGTGACAAAACCAGAGCCGGCAACGCGAGTAACAACAATGCGAGAGAGAGTAGCTGTTTCATCGAGAGCCTTCTGTAACCTGAGTGAACGTGACAACCGATCGGGAGCACGCAAGCGCACGCCCGCGGCTCACTGACATCCGTGACAAAACCCCTATGGCATATAACTGAATTTCTAACAAGCGTAACAGCGCTGTGTCAATTGACTTTCTCTATGGGACCCATCAGCGAGCGCCGGTCAACAGGCGGCCAAGTCATTGAGAATCAACCGCGCCGCGGCGGCTGGGTCGGCGGCGCGGGTGATCTCCCGGCCGACAACGAGGTAGTCGGACCCCGCCCGGATGGCCTCGGCTGGCGTTGACACGCGTTTCTGGTCGCCCTTGGATGCGCCCGCGCTGCGGACTCCTGGTGTGATGAGTGTCGCTCCGGCGCCGGCGATGGAGCGGACACGGGCGGCTTCCAGCGCGGAGCAGACGAAACCGTCGGCGCCGGCCTCGACGCCGCGGGCGACGAACTCGTCCACCAGATCTGGGATGGACCAGCCGCGGTAGCCCATGGCTTCGAGATCGGCCTGCTCGAAGCTGGTGAGCACGGTGACGGCGATGATTTTGAGCTGCGAGCCCCCGGCGCCCACACGAGCGGCACGGATGGCCTGAGGATTCGAATGGACGGTGAGGAACCGTGCCCCGAGCCGGGCGACTTGAGCCGCGGCGCGGCGCACCGTTTCGCCGATGTCGTGCATCTTGAGGTCGACGAAGACGTCGTTGCCCGCGGCGGCGAGCTCGCGCACAATGTCCGGCCCGGCAGAGGTGAACAGTTCCAGGCCGACCTTATAAAAGCGAACGGCATCGCCGATTCTGGAGACCAGGGAGCGGGCCTCGGCAGCCGTTTCGACGTCGAGCGCCACGATGATCGGGTTGTAGTTCATAAGACGATGATGGGCCGGTCCGAGCGCGGCAGGACCCGGCCGATGACCGGCAGGCCGGCAGCGGCGGATTCCGGCAGCGAGAGCAGAAGCCCGCCGGAGGTTTGGGGGTCGTAGAGCAGGGCCTCGACTTCAGGCGCGACGGAGGCGGAAATGGACACGGCACAGGCGGCGAAGTCGCGGTTGTTGTTCAGCCCGCCGGGTTGCGCGCCTGCTGCGGCGTATTCAAGGGCTCCCGGGAGGAAGCGCAGGGCAGCGGAATCGATCTCAAGAGTGACGCCGCTGGCGAGGGCCATTTCGCGGGCGTGCCCGATCAGGCCGAACCCGGTGATATCCGTGCAGCCGTTGGCCTCGGCGTCCGTCCGGTTGAGAGCAAGCATCGAGGCTGTGGCCGCCTCGACGTCTTCGGGCCTGGCAATACCGCGCTTGAGCGCCGTGGAAACCACCCCCGTGCCGAGCGGCTTGGTGAGGGCGAGCACGTCCCCAGGACGGGCGCCGGCGTTGGTCCAGACGCGCCTCGGGTCGACCGCGCCGGTCACGGCGAAGCCGAACTTGATCTCGTCATCGTTGACGCTGTGGCCGCCGACGACAGAGCAACCGGCTTCGGCCATTTTGGCGAAACCGCCGGCCAGGATGGCGCGGAGGTCGTCGAGGTCGCCCTTGACGGGGTAACAGAGGATGGAAAGCGCGGTCATCGGCTTGCCGCCCATGGCGTAGACATCGCTGAGCGCGTTGGTGGCGGCGATTTGGCCGAAGGTGAAGGGATCGTTCACGATGGGCGTAAAGAAGTCGACCGTCTGCACCAGGGCACACGTATCGCTGAGCTTGTAGACGCCGGCGTCGTCCGACGTCTCAAACCCGACCAGGACGTTGGGGTCCGCGGGCCTGGAAAGACCCGAAAGCACGGAGTCCAAAACCTTTGGACTCAATTTGGACGCTCAACCGGCCGCTTTGACGTGGGCTGTCAGCTTCTTGTCAGACATTGCCAGTCTTGACTCAAGCGAGTCATAGATAGCTTCTCACGAACCGCGATGCGGCCGGGGCTGCCACTCACTGACGGTGGCGGCTCAGAATCACCGTGCCGCGCGCGTCAGCGAGCCTTCTTCGGGCACGCTCGGCATGCGGAGCCAGAGCCAGATGCTCGCCACGTTCATCGCGGCGGCAAGCAGGAAATATGCTTTCGCGCTGCCGGTCCAGGCAATCAGCCAGGGAAAGGCGTTGGCGCTGATGAAGGAGCCGATGTTGCCCACCATGTTCATCGCGGCTGAGACCGAGCCGGCGTTGCGCCCGGCGGCGTCGGCGCAGTAGCTCCAGCTCGGCGAGATGGTCATGTCGACGCCGAAGGTGGCGAGGGTGAACCAGGCGACAGCCTGCCACGCGGTTTTCGCATCGGCTCCGGCAATGAGGCTCGCCGCGGCGAGCGCGAAGCCCGCCATGGCGGGCAGGCGGCGAGACCAGGCGCGCAACGGCGCGGTATGAAAGAGGCGGTCCACAAGCCATCCGGTGAACCACATGCAGGTCGCGCCCACCAGCAACGGAATCATCGCCAGGTTGGCGGCTTCCGAGTCGGACAGCGAATAGGTCTTCTTCAGATAGGGGTTCAGCCAGCTCAGGCAAAGGAAGAAGGTGAAGTTGCCGGCGAAGTACTGGCCCATGGCGGGCAGGAAGCGCGCCGTGGTGAAGACATCCTTGAGATGCAGCTCGGATTTCGAGGACAATTGCGGCGCCTGCCGGGCGTCCTTGGGATAATCGCTGAAGCGCAGATACCAGAAGGCGGCCCAGAGCGTCCCGGCGGCTCCGAGGATGAGGAAGGAGACACGCCAGGATGTCACCGAGAGGAGCAATACGAGAACCGGGAATGCCGCCGCGCCCCCAATGCGCGAGCCCGAGAAAAAGACCCCGTTGGCGCGGCCCCGCTCGCTTTGCGGAAGCCAGTTGACGAAAGCGCGGGCCGTGCCCGGGAAGGCGCCGGCTTCGCCGATGCCGAACAGGAAGCGGATAACGACCAGGGAGACGAGGTTCCATGCGGCGCCTGTCAGCGCCGTCAACACGCTCCAGGCAGTGACGACCGAGGCAAGCGCGAGGCGCGGGCCATAGCGGTCGGCAAGCCACCCGCCGGGCACCTGTGCGAGCGCGTATCCGAGGGAGAACGCCCCGAAGACGAGGCCCATCCCGGTGTCGGAGAGATGCAGGTCCCGGGCGACGGCGTCTTTCGCCGTCGAGATGGCGACGCGGTCGATGTAGGTGATCAGCGAAAGGACGAACAGCGCCGCGACGACGCTATAGCGGTGCGTCACGCGCCACCGCCGAAGAGCCGGAGAGCGGTCTCCGACAGGATGCTGCGCTTGACGTCGTGGCCGATGTCGAGGCCGAGAATCTTGGCGAATTCCACTTCGGTGTTTTCGGGAAGGTCCGATCCGGCCATCAGGCGGCTGGCCGGAATGTGCGAGAGCACTTCCAGCACGTGATTGGGCATGAGAGTGGAGAGTTCCAG
>JACADU010000289.1 GCA_013388415.1 Bryobacteraceae bacterium | reverse complement strand
GGATGGCATGCCTTTTTTGGGCTCGGCGATGACGTAGGAGGGTTGAGGCTGCTGGGGCTGATACTGCTGCTGCTGCGGATACTGTGGCGGCGGCGCCTGGAATTGTGGAGCGGCGTACTGAGGCTGCGGCGGGGCCTGAGGGGGGCCGGGCGGCTGGGCCGCTGCCTGCGCGGCGCGGGCGCGGGTCTCCGCGCACGACGGACATTCCGCCGCCGAAGGAGGGACTTCGCGCCCGCACTGAGGACAAATCCAGGTGAACATGGTGATGGGACCTACTTACTCGGATGCGCAGGCTACCCCGTGGGTTACTTTACTCGCGCCTACAGCACTCTATATCTTGCGACTTCTTCTTCATTGAGTTCAATCCCGAAGCCGGGCTCCTGGCGCGGCACGATCCAGCCGTGGACCACCTTCATCGGATTGCGGAGCAGGGAATCGAACACTTTGACGCCGTCTTGGGCGAGGAAATACTCAATGAACAGGCAATTGGGGATGGTGGCGCACAACTGCGAGTGGATGTCCCAGTTGTAGTGAGGCGCGATGGGAATGTCCATGGACGCGGCCATGTGCGCGATGCGCAGCCATTCGCCGACGCCGCCGCAGACGGTGGCGTCGGGTTGGAGAATGTCGGCCGCTTTGGTAAGGGCGAGTTCAGCGAAGGCCCAACGCGTGGCTTCGAGTTCGCCGGTGGCGACCGGAGTGTCGAGTTCGGCGGCGACGCGGCGCATGGCCTCGAGGTTGTCGGCGCGGACGGGCTCTTCGATCCAGTAAGGGGAGAATTCTTCGAGGCGGCGCACGGCCGAGATGGCCTCGACGGCGCTGGACCAGCCGCCGTTGGCATCCAGCAGGATGTCGATCTCGCCGCCGAACGTTCTCCTGACGGCTTCGACTCGCTCGGCGTCCTCGCGCGGGGGGAGAGCGCCGACCTTGAGCTTGACGGCGGTGAAGCCGTACTCCAGGATTCTGCCCACCTCGGCAACCAACTGATCGATCTTCTGGCCCCGGCGGTAGTAGCCGCCTGTGGCATAGCAGCGCAGCTTGCGGGATTGCACGCCGAGCAACTCCATGACGGGGCGCTGGAGCAAGCGGCCGCGGAGATCCCAGAAGGCGATGTCGATGGCGCTGATGGCGCGGAGGGCGGCGCCGCGGCGACCCGCCTGGATCGACTGCCGGTACATCGCCGACCACAGCCGCTCGCTTTCAAACACGTCGGCTGCGGTGACAACCGGCGCGAAGATCTCCGCCGCGCGCGCCGCCATGGCGCGCGCGCCGTCGTAGCCGAGCGAGAAGCCGATGCCCGTGGCGCCGTTCTCGGCGGTGAGCCGGACAATCAGGTGGTCGCGGTGGGTGATCGTCCGGACGGCGTCGGCGACCGGAACCGGGAGCGGGATGGAAACAACCTGGGTTTCCAGACTGCGGATTTTCATCTCGGTACGATGATGGCATGGAGTACCTGAAGCGCGCCGGACAGCCTTCAGCCGCCGCCGCGCTGCTGCCGAGCGCCTGGAATCCGCCGACGAAGGCGCACGTGGCGCTGGCCGAGGCTGCTCTCGGGCACGCGGGGGAAGTGGTCTTCGTCCTGCCGCGGGCATTCCCCCACAAGCAGTTCGACGGACCTCCCGCCGAAACGCGGATGCGGTGGCTCGTCAAGCTGTGCGGGCTCAGCCCGCGGTTCAGCGCGGCGGTTTCCGACGGCGGGCTGTTTGTGGAAATGGCGGGCGAGGCGCGGGCGTTGGGCGCGGAGCGCGTTCTGATTGTCTGCGGAAGCGACGCCGCGGAGCGGATTGCCGGCTGGCCTTACCCGCAGGGGCTTGAACTCGAGAGGCAGCTCGAGACCGGGTACGAGTTGTTGGTGGCGCCGCGGTGCGCCGAATGGCTGCCGCCGGCGCGGCTCGCCCACCGTGTTCACAGGCTGCCGCTGGACGGCGAGATCCAGGTTCTTTCGTCGACGCAGGTCAGGGAGCTGATTCGCAGTGGAGGGGATTGGAGAAGCCTGGTTCCGGAAGTTCTGGCTGATGAGATCGGCAGCGCTTACGGGCGTTCCTGATTGGCCTGTTCGAGAAAAGCCTTGAGGCGGTGGCTGCGGCTGGGATGGCGGAGCTTGCGGAGCGCCTTCGCCTCGATCTGGCGGATGCGCTCGCGGGTCACGGCGAAGTGCTGGCCGACCTCCTCGAGCGTGTGCTCGCTGCCGTCCTGGAGCCCGAACCTCATCTTGATGATCTTCTCCTCGCGGGGGCTGAGCGTTTTGAGGACTTCGGCGGTCTGCTCGCGCAGATTCAGATTGATGACCGCCTCCGATGGCGAAATCACGCGCTTGTCGACGATGAAGTCGCCGAGATGCGATTCCTCTTCCTCGCCGACGGGGGTTTCGAGCGAAATCGGCTCCTGGGCGATGCGCAGGACTTTTCGCACCTTGGTGACCGACATATCGAGCTGCTTGGCGAGTTCCTCGGTGGTCGGCTCGCGGCCGAGCGATTGCTGGAGCTGGCGCTGCGTGCGGACCATTTTGTTGATGGTCTCGATCATGTGGACCGGAATGCGGATGGTTCTTGCCTGGTCGGCGATGGCGCGCGTGATCGCCTGGCGGACCCACCAGGTGGCGTATGTGGAGAACTTGTAGCCGCGCTGGTAGTCGAACTTCTCGACGGCCTTCATCAGGCCGATATTGCCTTCCTGGATGAGATCCAGGAATTGCAGTCCGCGATTGGTGTAGCGCTTGGCGATGGAGACGACCAAGCGGAGGTTGGCTTCGATCAACTGCTTCTTCGCCGCATCGGCCTCGCTCTCGCCGCGCTCGGCATTGGCGAGCGAGCGGCGGAGTTCAGTGGCGCTGGCGCCGTAGGCCTGTTCCAGGTCCTGGAGCTTCTGGTTAGCGGCCTTCAGTTCGCGCTTGATGTCCTTGCCGTTGACCGAGTTGGCCTCTTCCGAGGCGCGCTGGAGGCGGGCGATCTCGCGCTCGATGGGGGCGAATCCCTCGACGGCGACGCGAAGGCGGTTGGCGAGGCGGCGCCAGATGTGGCTAGAGAACTGGATCCGGCGGATGTCGCGCGAGATGCTGACCAGCAGGCGGGCCAAGGCCCAGCGGGCAGCCCGGTGCTGCTTGGGCTTGTTGACGCGCGGGGTGTCCATCAGTTTCATGCGGGCGTGCTGCAACTTGCGGATCTGTTTTTCGATGCCCTCGATGGCGGCGAAGAAATCCGCCTTGTAGACATCGGCGTCGTCGTCGGAGGCGAGCAGTTCGGGAATGGAGAGCGCGTCGCGCAGCAGCAACTCGCCGCGGTCGACTTCGCGGGCGATTTCGATGAGCTCGCGCATGATGAGCGGAGAGCGGGAAAGCGAGCGGACGGCGAGGTTCTGGCCGTGCTCGATGCGGCGGGCGAGCTCGATCTCACCCTCGCGCGTCAGCAGCGCGACGCTGCCCATCTCGCGCAGATACATCCTGACGGGGTCGTTGGTCTTTTCGGCGGCTTCGGTGGCGACTTCCGCGTCGACCAGCTCTTCGATGTCGTCGGGGCCCTTGCCTTCGAGCTTGGGCGATTCGAGCAGGTCCACGCCGGCTTCATCGAGCCCGGCGAGCAGGTCATCGAGTTCGGCGCCGCCGCCGAGGTCTTCGGGCAGCACTTCAGAGACGTCGTCGTAGAGAAGGTAGCCCTTCTCCTTGCCGGTGTCGATCAGCTTTTGGAAACGGCCGTACCGCTCTTCCGCCACCTTTACCTCGCCCTTGCTATCCCCGTGTGTCGTGCGACCTCACCAATGTACAACAGCGTGAAGGCCGGCGCAGCGGGCATTCTGCTCACCATCATTCCATTTTCGCGCGGTCGCGCTCGCGCGCCGCGTCCATTTCGGTCAGTTGCTTCATCAATTCGAATGCTTCCGATGTCTTACCCTCCTTCGACAGCTCGGCGATCCGCCGGCGCATCTGGTTGAGATGCGCCTTGCGGCCCGCCGATTGCAGGCTTTTCAACGCGCTGGCGGCGTGTTCGGCCGTATAGTCGCGGGTCAGCGTATCGTCGGCGAACAGCATTTCGTGGAGGAGGATACGGTCCGGCTCGTCCAGCCGCGCTTCCAGTTTCGAGTAGTCGGGCTTCTCGCCGGCGGCGATGATGCGCAGCAGCGCTTCAAGAATCCGGCGGGAGCGCAAGCGCTCGAGGATGGGGAGCTCCGCCAGTTCGGCGGGAATCTGCCGCCGGGCCTCGCCGTCCTCGAGGAGAGCGTGGACGAGGATGACCTCGTTGGGGTCCGGAGGGACAGCCGATTTGTTCTGCTGGGGCGCGCCGCGGCGGTCCGCGGCCGCTTTGCGGAACTCGTCGAGCACGACCGACTGATCGAGCTTGAGGTAATCCGCGACATCGTTTGCGACGGTGAGCCGCTCGAGCCGGCCAGGCATTTTTTGAATGGAGGGCAGCAGGAATTGAAACGCGGCGACGCGGCCCTCGGGGGAATACAGATCGTATCTCTGGCGCGCCCGGTCGGCCAGCCAGTGAAAATAGCCCCTGGCGTTCTCCAACGCCTGTAGATACTCCTCCACGCCTTTCCTCTGTATATATTCGTCGGGATCGAGCCCGTCCGATAGGGTGAGGACCTTAAGGTTCATGCCTTCTTCAAGCAGGATGGGGATGCTGCGCTCGGTGGCGTTGACGCCGGCTTTGTCGGGGTCGAAGTTGACCACCAGCATGCCGGCGTGACGCCTGAGGCTGCGAACCTGGTAGTTGGTGAGGGCAGTGCCGCAGGTGGCGACGACGTTGGCGACGCCGGCGGCCGAGACGCCGATGACGTCCATATATCCTTCCACAAGAATGGAATAGCCTTTCTCCTGGATGGATTTGCGCGCGCGGTTGAGGTTGTAGAGAACCTGGCTTTTGCGGTAGACGGCGGTTTCGGAGCTGTTCAGGTATTTGGGTTCTTCGCCGGGCTGGAGGGCGCGTCCGCCGAAGGCGATGATTTGGCCGCTTTCAGAGTGGATGGGGAACATCAGGCGGCCGCGGAAGCGGTCGAATGAGCCTGGGCCGTCAGTGCGCTTGAGGACGAGGCCGCTGGCTTCGATGGCCTCGGGCGGGAAACCGCGTTTCTCGAACAGGCGGACGAGCATCTGGCCGGAGCGGTCGGACAAGCCGAGGCCGAACTCGGCCGCGGTTTCGCGGCTGAGGCCACGGCGCTTGAGGTAATCCTGGGCGGCTTCGCCCTGCGGCGAGTACAGGAGGTCGCGGAAGGCGGATGCGGCAAGCTCGTGCATCTCGTGGATGGCCTGCCGGAGCCGGGACTCGCCGTCGCTGAATTCGCGG
Source organism: Bryobacteraceae bacterium (assembly GCA_013388415.1). Classification (GTDB taxonomy): domain Bacteria; phylum Acidobacteriota; class Terriglobia; order Bryobacterales; family Bryobacteraceae; genus JACADU01. The sequence continues at coordinate 1,906 of JACADU010000289.1, read as the reverse complement.
CGCTGCGGAATGGGGATGCCGTTGCGCTCGGCGAGGTACTTCACCGCCTCCCAGAACGTGAAACGCTCGATCTCCATGACGAACTTGATGGCGTCGCCGCCGGCGCCGCAGCCGAAGCACTTGTAGAACTGGTGCGTGGAGTGGACGGAGAAGCTGGGCGTCTTTTCCGAGTGGAAAGGGCAGAGGCCGGTGTAGCGCGGACCGGCGCCCTGGCGCTTCAGGCGCACGTATTCGCCGACGACGCGGACGATGTCGATCGAGGACTTGAGCTGTTCGATGAAGTCCATCTGCCTGAGCCTCCCTCCAGTGTGATCCTTTCGCGAGCGCGGCGCAGGGCGGGGGCAGCCGGGCGGATTACCAGTTGGCGCGGGCGCCGTCGGGCAATTGCATGGCCTCGTCGCGCCAGACGACGCCTTCTCTGGCGGCGCGCCGGACTTCGTCCCAATTGACCCGAATGCCGAGGCCGGGCGTTTCGGGGATGGGCAGATGGCCTTCGGCATCGGGCTCGAACTGCGGCCAGTCGCTCTCCTCGAGATAGCGAAGCCACGGATCGACCGCGCCGGTGGCCTGCGAGGCGTTGTAATGGATTCCCTTCGACCATTCCAGAATCCAGCCGGCGCGGCTCTGCGCGACGACGTGCAGGCAGGCCATGAAGGCGATGGGCGACAGCGGGCAGTGGGGCGCGATGGCGATGCCGTTGGCCTCGGCCATGGCCGCGATTTCCGCCGCGTTCGAGATTCCGCCAACGTGGACGAGGTCGGGCTGGAGAATGTGGGCGGCTTTGGCGGCGATGACGTCGGAGAATTCGGCCACGGTGGTCATCCGCTCGCCGGTGGCGATGGGCACGTGAGTGATGGCGGCGATTTCGGGCAGCCAGCGGTTGTAATCCGGGCGGACAGGCTCCTCGTAGAAGAGCGGATCGGCGAACTCGAGTTCTTTGGCGAGACGCCGGGCCATGGGGACATTGGCGCGGCCGTGGAAATCAAAGGCGATCTCGACATCCGGACCCACGGCTTCGCGCACCTTGCCGGCGCGGGCGACGGCGGCGCCGATGCCGCCGTAAGTGTCAATGGCGGCCAGCGGCGGGCAGGCATTGATCTTGAGGGCGCGCGCGCCTTCCGAGACGACGCGGGCGGCCTCTTCTGCGGCGGCTTCGGGCAAGCTGTTATTGCCGCCCGCCCAGCGGTAGACCTTGACGCGGTCGCGAATCTTGCCGCCGAGCAGCCTGTGGACCGGCATGCCCGCGGCCTTGCCGGCGATGTCCCACAAAGCGATCTCGATGCCGCCGAGCGCGGACATGAAATGAGCCCCGCCATGGTAGAAGCAGCGGTCGTAGCAGCCCCGGACCAGCCGTTTCAGGTCCGAGGCGTCCCGGCCGATGAACTGCTCGCCGAGTTCGTGCACGGCGGCTTCGGCCGCGGCAAGCTGGCCTTCCAGAGTGAACTCGCCGAAGCCGTACAAACCGCCATCAACGGTGATGCGGAGCAAGCCCCAACGCGGCGCGACGCAGGCGGTTTCAATGCGTTCAATCTTCAGAGGCATCAATGACGATTCTAGGGGAGAGCGATCGAGTCTGGAGTAGTTTGCGTTCGCCTGGCTTCAGCGGCGGATTCTTGGCGTTTTTGCGCAGAAGCGCTGAACTGGTCCGGGCCTTTCATCGTAGCTTGGAAAGATGATCGATCAGGGAATCGAAGGGGCCGGAGCCGGGGCTGTCGAACCGCCGGCCCGCAGCGTTTGGATCCTGGCCGCGGTTGTGGCAGCGTTTCATCTGGCCACCACTGGCGGATACGGGATCTTTCGCGACGAACTCTATTACCTGGCCTGCGCCCGGCGCCTGGACTGGGGCTATGTCGACCACCCGCCGCTCGTCGCGCTCATGGCTTGGGCAGTGACTCATACGTTGGGC
>JACADU010000172.1 GCA_013388415.1 Bryobacteraceae bacterium | reverse complement strand
TGCGAATCTCCTTGACCGGCGGGGCGTCGAAGAAAATGTCGCCGAGCAGATCACCGTCAATGACGCCGCGAGGCAGATCTGCCTGCGCCGCGCAGGTATACAGGCTGCCGTTGTTGACGTGGGCGCCAAGCCACCCGGCGACCGGAGAGAGCCGGTAGCCGGGGTCGACCGACGCGAGCATCTTCTCGGCGGGCAGCAAGTGGATTCGCGACAACACCACCGGGTTCTCTATGGCAATCTGGCGGACGCGCTCAATGGCTGATGACAGCAACTCCGCCGCACGAACCAAGTTGGTATACTGGCGGCGGCTGATCAAATGCGGCCGGAGCACGGGAGTGATGGGCCTGCCGTTCACGACAAGCTGCGCATTCGCCATCTGTTCCCGCAGTTGGCCAACCCAATCGCCGTGCGAGGGGCTGGCCTGCTCCAGGAGCCTGTGGTACCGGGCAATGGCCTCGCCGATCTGAGTCATGACGCCTGTCTGAATGGGGGTTAAAACCTTTAGTATTGCACAGCGCAGGCAAGTTTCCAATCATACTACATGATTAGAAGACAGCAAGTTCATTCTTTTCTTACGGTTAACTAGATGAAAACACTGACATTGACACTGGCTGCCGGGCTTGCCGCCGCCTTGGCGGCACGCCCCGTGCGCGCGGATGAGGGACTCTGGCTGTTCAATGCATTTCCGAAAGATGTGGTGCGGAAGACCCACGGATTCACGGTGACCGACGCGTATCTGGACCATCTGAGGATGTCGGCGGTGCGGTTCAACAACGGCGGGACGGGGAGTTTCGTTTCAGCAAACGGGCTTCTTTTCACGAACCACCACGTTGGATCGGACTGCATAGCAAAGCTGTCGACTCCGGCGAATGACTTGATGAAGAAAGGCTTCCTGGCGAGAACCCCGGCAGAAGAAAGAGCCTGCCCGGATCTGGAAGTCAACGTGTTGACGGGAATTGAAGATGTGACAGAGAAGGTGAAGGGGGCGGTGAAGCAGGGGGCGAGCGACGCTGAAGCGAACCGTGCCCGGAATGCAGCCATCGCGGAGATTGAGAAGGCTTGCGCGGGCGGTGTGGCGGACCGGCGGTGCGACGTGGTTACGCTGTTTTCGGGCGGGCTCTACCATCTCTACAAGTACAAGAAATACACCGACATCCGGCTGGTGATGGCGCCGGAGTTCGAGATTGCGTTTTTCGGCGGCGATCCGGAGAACTTCACCTATCCCCGCTACAACCTGGACATAGCATTCTTCAGGGCATATGAGAATGGGAAGCCGGCCAAACCGTTGGACCATTTCAAGTTTGCAAGGTCGGGCGTGAAAGAAGGCGATCTGGTGTTCGTCCCCGGACATCCGGGGACAACGGGGCGGCTGCTGACAATGAGCCAACTGGAGTTTTCGGGCGAGGTGAGCTATCCGCTGATTCACGCCCGTCTGGAGTCCATTATCCGGGCGGCGAAAGCGTATTCCGCCCGCGGGGCTGAGGAGAAGCGGCAGGCGCAGGACGTGCTGTTTGGCGTGGAGAACAGCTTTAAGGCTTACACGGGCTTCCTGAGAGGGCTGAAGGACCGCGCTTTGATGGATCAGAAGCGGGCGGATGAAAAAAAGTTCAGAGAAGCCGCCGCAAATAATGCGTCGCTGGGCAAGGTATATGACGACCTGTCGACGGCGATGTCGAACTTGCGCGCTTACTATCCGGAGTACGCGCTGCTGGAGACGTACGCGGCGACCGGAAACGAGCTGCTCAGAATTGCCCGCACAGTGCTGCGATATGCGGAGGAGACGAAGAAGCCGGACGGAGAGAGGCTGAAGGAGTTTCGCAGCGCCGCATTGCCCTCGCTGGAGCAGGAGTTGTTCTCGGAGGCGCCGGTCTATCCGGCGCTCGATGAAGCGCTGCTGGCGAATTACCTAGAGTTCGTGAGCGCGAGGCTGGGAGCGTCGCATCCGGTGGTGGCGTCGTTGTTGGAGGGCAGAACAGCGGCGGCGGCGGCGAAGGCGTATGTTTCGGCCTCGAAGTTGATGGATGTGGCCGAGAGGAAGCGGCTGGCGAAAGAGCCGGGGGCGCTGGCGGCGTCGAAGGACGGGATGATCGAGTTCGCGAGGAAGCTGGACGTTGGGGCGCGGGCGGCGCGCAAGCGCTATGAGGATGAAGTCGAATCGGTCGTGACCCGGGCGGCGAGCGAGATTGCGCGGGCGCGGTTCTCGCTTTACGGGGCGGCGTAGTACCCGGATGCCACGTTCACGCTGCGCCTGGCGTATGGAACGGTCCGCGGCTACAAGGACGATTCGGGCGCTCAAGTTCCCTATGCGACCACGATCGGCGGACTGTACCCGAAGGCTCGCGAGGTGGAGCCATACATCCTGCCCGAGTCCTGGCTGAAGGCGAAGCCGAAGCTGAACCTCAAGACGCAGTTCAACTTCGTGGCGACGGCGGACACGCACGGGGGGAATTCAGGGTCGGCGACGGTCAATACGGAAGGGGAGGTTGTGGGCATCCTGTTCGACGGGAACCTGGAGAGCCTGCCCAAGCGGTTCGTTTACAGCGACACGCAAGCGCGGAGCGTGCACGTCTCGATCGAGGCGGTTTGGGAGGCGCTGGAGAAGGTATACAGCGCGAAGGAACTCCTGAAGGAACTGCGGTAACCCGATTTCGAGTTGAGAACTCATATGGGCAAAGGCGGACGGCCTGGGCTCAGGCAATCCGCCGTGTACCGTAGTCGAGTACGACATGGGAGCCGCTCTAGCCTGACTTTCGCAGTTCGCGAGATTCGCGGCAGTTAAGTCTTTCAGAATCAGTGAGGGCATCGGCTAGGTCTTCACCACAAAACGGGCTATCGCGCCGTGACCGCGTCCAACTGCGAGC
>JACADU010000288.1 GCA_013388415.1 Bryobacteraceae bacterium | reverse complement strand
GGTCTTGTCCGACTACAAGTCGGGCGAGCAACAGTCCATCGCGCCCCAGGCGAAGCGCGGCTTCGTGAACGAGCTGAAATACAGGTTCAACTGGAACAGCCCCATCGTGGGTTCGCCTCACTCGAAGAACACTGTCTATGTCGGCTCCAACCACCTGTTCCAGTCGCGGGACTTCGGCAAGAGCTGGGAGCCCATCTCGCCCGACCTGACAACCAACAATCCCGAAAAACTGAAGCCCGCCGGCGGACCTGTCTGGTACGACAACTCAACCGCCGAGAATCACTGCACCATCATTTCGATCGGCGAATCCCCGCGCAAACCGGGCCTCGTCTGGGCCGGCACGGACGACGGCAACGTGCAGGTAACCCGGGACGGCGGCAAGACTTGGACAAACGTTGCGCGCTCGGTCCCCGGTGTGCCGGAAGGTTCGCCCGTCTCTCATGTCGAGCCTTCCCGGACGTCCGACGACACGGCGTACATCGCATTCGACCGGCATCTGCTGGACGACTACGCGCCGCACATTTTCAAAACCACCGACGGCGGAAAGACCTGGATGCGGCTGGTGGACGGCTTGCCGGCGAAGGCCTACGTGCACATCGTTCGCGAAGACCCCAAGAACACCAACCTGCTCTACGCAGGCACGGAGCTTGGCCTGTTCGTCTCCTTCGACGGCGGGAAGAAATGGCAGCCAATGAGCTTCAAGAACCTGCCGCCGGTCGCCGTACATGACATTGTCATTCATCCCAGGGAAAACGACCTGATCCTGGGCACTCACGGGCGGTCGATCGTCATTCTGGACGACATCACGCCGCTCCAGCAGATGACGCCCGAGATCGCGTCGAAGAACGCTCACCTGTTCGCCCCGCGCCACGCCTGGCGGTACGCATCGCCCATGCGCACCTACGGCGGCGGCAACAAGCTCTACAGCGGCCCGAACCCGCCGTATGGTGCGCTGTTGACCTACTACCTGAAGGAGAAGCTCGACCCCAAGGCGGTCTTGAAGCTGGAGATTCTCGATTCCACGGGAAAGGTGCTGAAGAGCGTGGATCGGCTGACGCGCGACGCGGGCATCAACCGCGTGGCGTGGGACTTGCGCGAGGAGGGGCCGACATTCCGCACTCCTCCGGAGCCGCGGCTGGTCGAGATGGGCTTCGCTGGCTCGCGCGGACCTCAGGCTCTGCCGGGAACCTATACGGCCCGGCTGACCGTGAACTCCGAGACCTTCGAGCAGAAGGTGGAAGTGCGGCTGGATCCGTCATTGAAGGCTACGCCAAAGGACCTGGAACTTCAGCAGACCACGGCCCGCAGGGTTCGTGACATGATGTCGTCGCTCAACACCGGACTGCGCCGCATGGACGCCCTGAAGGCGCAATTGCGGGAGATCGAGAAAAACGGCAAGGAGGCCCAGCCGAAGCAGGCGGCGGACATCACCAAGGCGGTGGACGGCATGGTGAAGGAGATCGATGAGGTCAGCGGCAAGCTGGCCGTGAAGATTGGAGGCAGCCGGTTGGAGGACCCGCCCAGGCTCTCGGAAGCGATCGGCGGTCTCTTTACGGCCGTCTCTGGCGGCAACTCCGCGCCGACATCCACGCAACTGGCATATCTCGAGGAACTGGCGCCCCAACACAAGCAAGGCATGGAAGCGATCAACGGCCTGCTGGCCAAAGCGCAGAAGGAGTGGCTGCCTCAACTGCAAAAGCTGGGCCTGTCGTTGCTGCCGGCGGCGGCGCCGGTCACGCAGTGAGTCAGAGGGCAACGAGGAACAGGGCGAACGAGGCGCAGCCCGCCGCCAATGCCGCCCAGCCCCAGGCACGAGTCGAAGGCAGTTTCCACCACATCAGCACCCCGGTGAGCACCCACAGGAGCATGCCGAGGCAGACGAAGTCGACGATCACGCCCCAAACGTCGTGCAGACCGCCCTGCTCGAAACCACCCTTGGCGTGCATGCCGGTGAGGAAGTGATCCCAGCGGAACCGCTTGTCCTCAGCCACAAGGCGCTTCTCGGCGATGAAATACTTCAGTTGCGTGCTCTTCCAGAAGGAGTGAACGTAGACATTGATCTGGTTGGGCCCTTGGCGGTAAGCGCCGAATGCCCCTTGAATCCCGGTGTCCTTGAGAATCCTGGCGCCGGCGGGGCGGAGGCTGCCGGTCTCCGGGATGGCGATTTCGTAATGCCGCTCGAAGCGCGGCGTCCAATTGGGCAGCCCTTTGGCCTTGTCGAGAGATTCGAAGTATTGGTTGTGGCTGAACGGGATCGAGCTGACCGCGTAAACCAGGAACCACGGCAGGAGGCCCAGGCCGAGGTAAAGGTGGGTCCGGCGGGAGAAGTGCAGCAGCGTCATCAAAGCACCCCCGCCAGCAGGCCGAAGAGAGCCGCTCCGGCCAGGAGGCTGACGATGCCCCACCGATGCGTTGCCTTCATCTCCCACCACATCCACAGCCCGGAAAGGATCCAGAACAGCATCACGGCAATGAACAGGTCGACCGAGAAGGCCCAGAGGTCTTCAAGCAGGTAGGGGTGCTGGAAACCGCGGCGCCGGTGCATGCGCTCAAGGAAGGCTGCGCCCTCCAAGACCTGGCGTTCCACCAGGAGACGGTTGCCGGCCACGGTGTAGGTGATGCGGACCGGCCGAATGGCCTCGTTCCGCTGGATGACCAGTCTCCCCTCGCGGAGAGTCGCCTGATGGGCGCCGTCCATCCCGAGGCTTGCCAGGATCTGTAATGCCATCTGCTCGCGATCGGCGCCGG
>JACADU010000059.1 GCA_013388415.1 Bryobacteraceae bacterium | reverse complement strand
CGCTTGCGGGGCGATCTGACCGAGCAGCAGGCGCAGCAGCGTTGTCTTGCCGCTGCCATTGCCGCCCGCCAGGCCCATCCGGAAACCGGGGGAGAGGTGGAACTTGAGATCTTTGAAAAGCGTCCGGCCGGCGATCTCACAGCTCAATCCCTCCACCTGGATGAGCTTCTTCGTCTTGCGGTCGGATGCCGTGAAGTCGATCTGCGCCTTCGACGTCTGCGTGCGGTTGTCGAGGTCCTCGAGCGCCGAGATCAGGTCCATTGCGGCGTCGATGCGCGCCTTCGCTTTTCGAGTGCGCGCCTTGGCGCCCCGCCGGAGCCACTCGATCTCGCGGCGGACTTTGGTCTCCAGCGACTCGCGCTGCCTGGCCTGCGCGGCGAAAAACTGCTCCCGCTTTTCGAGAAACGTGCTGTATGGCCCCTCCACCCGGAACAGCCCTCCCGGATAGGCGCGATTCAACTCCATCACATGCGTGCTCGTGTCTTCCAGGAACGCCCGGTCATGCGTGATGACACACGACGAGAACGGGGCAGCCGTCAACAGCCCCTCCAACCACTCGATGCCCTCGAGGTCGAGATGGTTCGTCGGCTCGTCCAGCAAAAGCAAGTCGGGCTGCGTCACGAGCCCCTGCGCGAGAGCCAGCCGTTTGCGCCAGCCTCCGCTGAGAGAATCGGCGGGAACGGCAAGGTCATGGAAACCCGCCTGCCCGGCAAGGACGGGGACCATCCCGGGTTCTCGCGCGGCGGTTTCGAGGATCTGCCCAACCGTCTTGCCCTCCTCGAAGACGGGGTCCTGCGGCACGTAGGTCATGCGGACGCCTTTGCGCAGCGCGACCTCGCCCGCATCGGCCGGTTCGATTCCCGCCAAACATTTCAAAAGCGTGGACTTGCCGGCGCCGTTCGGCCCGATCAGCCCGTGGCGCTCCCGCTCGCCGATGGTGAACGAGACGCCCTCAAACAGGGTTGCGGACCCGAACTGTTTGGTCAGGGACTGGCAGTTGAGCAGCAGCGCCATGCGTGGGTCTTTCTCAGTGAACCATACTGGCCCCCCGGGCCGGCGCCCGTTTGGGCCTGGCGATGTGAAACCTGGGCGCAGCGTGCAGCATAGTATTAGGTAGAGGGAAAGAACCGAACTTATGAATGCGTTGAAGACCGTTGCGCTTCTTGGCGCCTTGAGCGGACTGCTCATCGTCGGGGGCAGCTATCTCGGCGGCGAAAGAGGAATGCAGATGGGCCTCATCCTGGCCGTCGGCATGAACCTCTTCAGCTACTTCTTCAGCGAAAAGATGGCGCTGATGTCGAGTGGGGCCATCCGTGTCAGTGAAACCGAGAACGCGGAAATCTACTACCGCCTTGCCCCGATGACCCGGCGGCTGTGCGACCGCATGGGGCTGCCGATGCCCAAGCTTTGGGTGATCCCCGAGCAGGCGCCCAATGCCTTCGCTACCGGCCGCGATCCAAGCCACAGCTCCGTCGCCGTCACGGCCGGACTCCTCCAGCTTCTCAACGACGATGAACTGGAAGGCGTCATTGCTCACGAGCTGGGGCATATCAAGAACCGCGACATCCTGATCGGGTCCATCGCCGCGACGATTGCCAGCGCCATCACCTATGTGGCCCACATGGCAATGTTTTTTGGCGGCCGGCAGAGCGACGATGACGACGCTCCCAATCCCATCGCCGCCATGCTCATGGTCCTGCTCGCGCCCATGGCGGCGATGCTCATCCAGATGGCGATCTCGCGGACTCGCGAATATAGCGCCGACGCCGCCGCGGCTCGCGCCGTGGGCACCGGCCGCGGCCTCGCCAACGCTCTGCGCAAGCTCGACATGTGGTCCAAACGGATTCCGCTCGACGCCAACCCCTCGATGTCGCACATGTACATCGTGAAGCCGCTGGCCCCCGGCCAGACTTTCGCGCGGCTGTTCTCCACTCATCCGGCGAGCGAAGAGCGGATCGTCCGGCTCGAAGCGTTGCGTTTCGTCTAAGCTCAGTAGTTGTCCAGGTCAAACGAGAGCCCCACTGTTCGGGTCAACCGGCGGGCCGAGGCGCGGCTCGCCGATGGCCATGTGTGGGTTTACGCGAGCGACATCGAGGATCGCGGCGGCGCGCAGCCGGGCGACACGGTCCGCGTCACCGGAGCCCGCGGGCGGTTTCTCGCGGTGGCCCATTACAGTTCGACCTCGCAAATCGCTCTGCGCCTGCTCGCCACGCGCGACCGCGCCATCGACGCGGCGTTCTTCCGCGGCCGCATCGCCGCCGCATGGGGCTTTCGCCAGCGTCTGCCCGGCGGCGCCGGCGTCTGCCGCCTGGTCCATGCCGAAGGCGACCTGCTCCCCGGCTTGATCGTCGACAAGTACGGCAGCCATCTCTCCGTGCAGTTCCTCACTCAGGGCATGGACCGGGCCAAAGCCTGGATCGTCGAGGCGCTGAACGAGATCGTCTCTCCCGCCGGCATCCTTGCCCGCAACGACGCCGCCGCCCGGCGGCTTGAGTCGCTGCCGCAGGAGCAGGAGATTCTGGCGGGCGAAGTCCCCGAAACCGTCGAGTTCGAGATGAACGGCCTCCGCTGGCGCGCCAACCTGCGCAGGGGCCAAAAGACCGGGGTCTTCCTCGACCAGCGTGAAAATTACCTGGCCGCCGCGCGTTGGGCGCGCGGCCGGGCGCTCGATTGTTTCACCTCCACCGGCGGGTTCGCACTGCACCTCGCGCGCGTCTGCGAGTCGGTCGAGGGCGTCGATTCTTCCGCAACGGCGCTGGAGACCGCCGCGGCCAACCGGGACCTGAACGGCATCGGCAATGTGGCGTTCCGCGAAGCCGACGCGTTCGACTACCTTTCCGGCCTCTCCCACGCCCGGCGCGCTTTCGAAACCATTGTTCTCGACCCGCCAGCCTTCGCCAAGACGAAATCGCAGGCTCAGAACGCCTTGCGCGCCTACAAAGAGATGAACCTCAAGGCGCTGAAACTGCTTGCCCCAGCAGGCGTGCTGATCACCTGTTCCTGTTCGCACCACGTCTCTGAAGCGGACCTGCTGGGAGTGGTGGCCCAAGCCGCTCTCCACTCCGGCCGGACCCTCCGCGTCCTTGAACGCCGCGCACAGGCGGCCGACCACCCCATCCTGCTGACGGTCCCCGAAACCCTCTACCTCAAGTGCCTCATCTTCGAGGCTCTCTGAACCGGAACGCTTGCTATAATGAAGGTTCGTGGCGCTATCGTCTAAGGGTTAGGACGAAGCCCTCTCAAGGCTTAAATACGGGTTCGAATCCCGTTAGCGCTACCACTCCTGCCCATCCCCAACCTCCATCTTCAGTGGCGCGAGACAAGAAAGGCCCGCCCGATGCGCCCGGGCGGGCCTGCCAGAGACAGGGAGAATACACTCTCGGTCCAGTTACTTTCGATTCTATCTTTAGATAGCTCTCGTTGCAAGCTGAATCGTAACACGGCGCGAAAAACTCAGGCCGCGCGGGCTGCGGCCAAGCGGGGCTGCACGGGGCGCGCCGGCCTGAACGCTGCCAGTTCGGCGGGGTACTGCGCGACCAGAGCCGGCGGAGCGAGCAGTGAAGTAGCGCCAAGGATCTCTCCCATTTGCAGAGAGTTGACCAGAGCCGCGCCGTTCGCAGCGTTGGTCCAAGTGACCAGGGCCCGAGCGGCGTGCCGGGTAAGCCGCTCGATCCTTGGCTTCCATTCGAGAAGCTGGTCGAGGTCGTATAAGAACTCGCCCTGGGGTTCGGAATGGAACTCTCTGAAAGCCTCCGGGCAATGCCTTCCATGCATCCGGACCACTGCCACCCCCGAGGTCAGCAGGGCCGAGGGCGGCATCGCCCGGAAGTACTGCGGCTGGTCAATATTCACGAAACTCAGCCGGTAGTTGACCAGAGTCGTGACCGCCTCGTCACACTGCCACGATTCATGGCGGAACTCCGCGGCAAGCGGGAACTCGTGAAACTGACGGCGCAAGGCGATGAGGAAATCGCGATTCTCCCGGTTGAAGCGGAAGGCCCAGGGGAACTGCATGATCACGGCGCCGAGCCGGCGCGCGCGCAGCAGGGGGAAAAAGCCCTGTTTCCAAGCGGATACTGCGACTGGATCGAGATCGCGATCGTGCGTGAACCGCCGGCCGAGCAGCACGCTGAATTGAAAATCCGGCCGGGCGGCGACCATCCTCACACACAAGCCCGCGATCTCAGGCCGCAGAGGCTGATGGAACGTGCTCGAAATCTCCGCGTGGTTGACGAACTCGGAGAGGCGGGCGAGAGGGTGCCGCGGGCGGGTTCGGGGCTCGAAGAGCGCGCCGGCGAACCCTGGCTGATCCCATCCTGCAACGCCAAGATGAAGGCTGGACGTGATAGGCACGGTCTTTTTCGCCCTTTCTTTGCTGTGAGTCAACCCCACTATAGAACAAAGGGCGAAAATGAGCAAGAAAAATTTTTGTTTGGGTTTTTTGCTAGTGGTTGGTAACTTATTGGCGCGCGCTGCGCCTATACAGTCAATCCCCGTTACGAGAAGCGGGCGCCACTCACCCCAACACCCAACCCGGCGCCCGCTTTTTCCGATCCACTCAGCTCTCGAAGATTCCCTCAAACAGCGCGCTGGAAAGATACCGCTCGCCCGCATCCGGCAGGATGGTGACGATTGTCTTGCCCTCCATTTCCGGCTCTGCCGCAAGCCGGACCGCAACGGCAGCAGCGGCGCCGCAGGATATGCCGCAGAGAATGCCCTCTTCCTTCGCCAAGCGCCGCGCCATCTCCATCGACTCCTCATTGCTGACCAGCTCGACGCGATCGACCACGGAGAGGTCCAGAGTGCCGGGGATGAAGCCTGCGCCGATGCCCTGGATTTTGTGCGGGCTCGGCTGCACGGGTTCGCCCTTCAACGTCTGGGTGATCACCGGGCTTGTGACAGGTTCGACGGCGACCGAAAGGATGCTCTTTCCTTTCGTTTGCTTGATGAACCGGGAGACGCCGGTGATCGTGCCGCCCGTGCCGACCCCGGAGACAAGGACGTCGATCGTGCCATCGGTGTCCTCCCAGATCTCCGGACCCGTGGTCTCAAAGTGGATCTGAGGGTTGGCGGGATTCTGGAACTGCTGGAGCAGCACGTAGCGATCCGGATCGGACTGTTGGATCTCCTCGGCTTTGGCGATGGCGCCCTTCATCCCCTTCGCCCCTTCTGTCAGCACCAGGTTTGCACCGAAAACCTTGAGGACCTTGCGGCGCTCCAGCGACATGGTTTCCGGCATGGTGAGGGTGATGGGATAACCGCGCGCCGCGGCGACGAAAGCCAGCGCGATGCCCGTGTTGCCTGAAGTCGGCTCGACGAGTTCCTTGCCCGGCTTCAGGACGCCGCGCTTTTCCGCGTCCCAGATCATGGAAGCGCCAATCCGGCATTTGACCGAGTACGCCGGATTCCTGCCCTCGATCTTGGCTAGTACAGTTGCTTTCAGCCCCTTGGTCACCCGGTTCAGCCGCACCAGAGGAGTGCGGCCAATGCTTAAGGAATTGTCATCGTAGACTCGCATCGTACCCTCAGATCTCCCAGTTGGGAACATATCGCGACTGCCGGTCCCGCCACTCGCGAGCCAGTTCGGCAAAAGTAGTCCGGTCGATCACAGAAGAGACGGCGGAGTCCACCCTGTTCCAAAAGTCGCCCAGCGGTCCAGGCTCATCGAGCGCCGCGCGCCCGGTCCTGCCGCCCTCAATCGAGCGGAGCACTTGGCCGACTGTGATCGACTCGGCGGGTCTGGCCAGCATATAGCCTCCCTCAGCGCCGCGCTTGGACTCGAGGAACCCGTGCTTTTTCAGCTCCGCCAGGATGGTCTCAAGAAACTTCTGTGGGACTTTTTGCCGGTTTGCCACGTCGGCGATCCGAATCGGCTGGCCAGGGGCGGCCAAGCTCAAGTCGAGGACAGCCCGGAGGGCGTACTCGCACTTAACGGACACGTTCATGAGCGTGGAGACAGGCATTTCTAGTTCTCTATAGAGATTAGAAGTTTTCGGATGCCGCTGTCAATCGGACCTCAGAGAGATGAGCGGCATGGCGCTGGCGCCGGTTTCAAACCCGCTCAAACCGAGGTGGAGGCCGCAGAGCAGGACAACGAGGTTGAGAAGCAGGAAAGGAAAGAAGGAGACTGCGACAATGCCGCCGGCAGCCGCTCCTGCCGCGGGCGCGCCGAGTGCTCCAGCGGCCAACTGGGAATCCCTGTGGGGCTACTCTGCCAGGTAGAATGATACTCGCTTAGGCGGTGCGCGCCGGGCGATCAATCCCGCGGCGAGTTCTATGTCAACTGCATTCCTGTATATTCCAGCCGGATTGGCGTATTGTGTGGCCGTATTTCTGCTTGCCCGCGTAAATACCAACGAAATCGGGGCCGGCCCGATGCAGTATCCGGTCATGATTGTTCTGCTCCACCTGGGACTGCTGCCGGCTCTGTACGTGTCCCTCCGGCGGGGCGGCGGCGCAGCCTCGACCGCCTGTTTTCGTCCGTTCGCTCTGCTGCCCGCGCTGGCGTGCATGTCGCTGTCGGCCCTGTTGGGGGCGTGGTGGGACCGGGGCATACTTTGGGGAGACGAGTCGGCTTACCGGTTCCAGGCGAGGATCATTGCCGGCGGACATCTCACTTCTCCCGCCCCGCAATTGCCTCCATCCGGCGCTAGGCCCGCGGCCAGGGAAACCAATTTCATCCATCACATCATCCGGGATTCCCGCTGGTTCACGAAATACCCGTTGGCATGGCCCGCTCTGCTGGCGATTGGCGAGCGCATCCATGCCCGCTATATCATCAACCCCATCCTCGGCCTCGTCATCCTGTGGTTGATCTGGAAACTTTCCCGGGAGATGATTGGCGCCGGAGGGGAAGGAGAGGGGGCGCTGGCAGTGTTCATGTGCGCCGTCTCACCTTACTTTTTCATGTTCGCGGCCAGCCAAATGTCGCACATCGCCTGCGCGGCTGCGATTGCGGCCGCAGCGCTCTTCTTTGTGCGCGGAGTCCGAGGAGTCTCGTCCGGGAATTTGCTGGCGATGCAGGTTTTCGTCGGGATGGCCTGCCTTCTCAGGCCCTATACGGGATTCCTTGCAGGGCTGGTCTTCACGGTGGCTGCGCTTGTTCTCCTCAGGCGATCGCATTACCAACTGCGCCGCTTTGTCGCGGGCAGCGCCGCAGCCGGGGCCTGCGTGGTGGCGTGGACCGGCTTCCAGAATTACCTCTTTTGCGGCGACGTTCTGCTCAGTCCCTATGCCCTGTATCGCGGCACGTCCGAGCTGGTCGAATTCCGGATGAGCGTGGCCACCGTGCTCGACAACATCCTCCACGCCAGCAGATGGGACGTGCAGCAGAGCCTGGTGTTCGCCTTCCCGTTCGTCTTTGTGCTCGCCGTCTGCGCGCTTCTCTGGGAACGTGAGTTGCGCGGCCTGTTCGTGACATTCGCATGCCTGTGGGCCGCATTGGTTGCCGGACACCTCTTCCAACCGGAGCAAGCGGGATCCATGTTCGGGGGCAGGTACTTCTTTGAGGCGTTCCCGTTGATTTGCGTCATGGCCGCGCATGGCTGGGGTTGTTGTGTCAAGCGCTTCCATGTTTCTGTCTCACGCCAGAAGGGGATCTTCGCGTTGTTGCTTCTCGTTCATGCCGTGCAGGCGTCGCTGTTGACGCCGCCCGTGCTGCTGGCCATCCGGCCCTTTGCCCAGGTGGGCGCCTTCGCAAGGAATCTGGAGGTCCGGGATGCCGTGGTCTTTCTCGAGACGGGCCCTTGCTACACGGGGACCCAATCCACGCCCTGCTTCACCGGTTCCCGCTTCAACCTGAACGGACCGGACTGGCAGAGCATGCCTAAGCTCTACCTCCCCGATCCAGGACCGGCGCGCCGGGACGCGATCGTTCAGGCCCAGCATCGAGCACGATGGATACTGGTGACCTACGATCCTAAAACCCGGACACCTGGAATCGCCGGTTGTTCCAGCAATCTCCAGGACGCCTCCGGGCAGTGCAGGCCGTGACTTCGCCGCATCTTACCTGGGAGTAGGACCTGCGGGTCAGATCCAGCCGCGGAGATTATAGACAATCAGCATGGCTGGTTCTGCGCCAACTGCAGGAAATGGGCGATATTGTTCGATCACCCGCATCGCTCGTACAACTGCGGTACCGCTCGCGCCTTTACTCCCACCCCGGCGCGAAGAAAGGCCAATCGGGCTCACCTCGCCCGCCATCGACGCTGTTCGCCAGGCGGCGAACGCGCCCAGCCAGCCGGACCAAGGAGGTGGGCTGTTCAACGGATTAAAGAGACGCATGATGCAAAGACTGATAGCTATACTGATTTCTTGATGAATGAAAACATGCGCATCGGAGTGGGTGGTTCTGATCTGCGCGCGGTGCGCAGGTCCTGGGGTTGTATGGTGGTTGAAAGTCGAGAAAAGTAATGAAACAGCACATCATTGGCCGGAGAGCACTGCTTCGTTGGGGAACTAGAGTCGTGTTGGGACTGGCAGCCGCCGTGGTGATTCTCTCCGTGCTGCACTTTCCATATGATGTGGACGCGCCCCTGAACGCGCAAGAGTTGGAGAATGTCCGGAAGTATTACGCTGAAGCGTACGGGCAACGCGCAGGCGAGAACAATACCGAGTCGGATTACGAGGCCAAGTATCTTAAGAACGCTAAGGCAGCGGCAGAGCGCAATCACATCAGCGAACTGATCGAAACATTCGTGACCAGATACGGGTTAAGGGATCGGCCCGTACTCGAAATTGGTTCTGGTCGAGGCTATTTGCAGGATGCCGCACAGAACTACACCGGACTGGACATTTCGTCGAGTGTAAGCCGCTTTTATCACAAGAAATTCGTGCTTGGTTCGGCGACAGCGATGCCATTCCCGGATGGGACTTTCGATGGCGGGTGGTCAATTTGGGTTCTTGAACATGTGCCGAACCCAGAACAGGCGCTGCGCGAATGCCGCCGTGTCATGCGGAACAACGCGGTGATCCTACTGTTTCCTGCTTGGAACTGTACGGGATGGGCGGCCAAAGGGTACGGCGTTCGACCATACGCCGATTTCGATTTAGCTGGGAAGCTGATCAAGGCCAGCATTCCGATTCGATCCTCATTGCCATTTAGAGCCGCAACTCGAATCCCGAATAGAATCGTCCGTAGCATTGTATCCTACGCTGGTCCCACGACATTGCACTATCACCGCAGGCAGCCAAACTACACGGATTATTGGGAAACAGATGCCGACGCGGTGAATGGTCTTGACCGCCACGAAATGATGCTCTGGTTCCGTAGCCGCGGGGACGAATGTCTCAATTGTGATGGCCAAGCGGGCGGAGTTCTCATGAAGTCAGACCCGTTAATCATACGAATCCGCAAGTAGAAATACGAGATCCTAACGCGGAGGATTCGAATTGAGGTCACTGAACAACGAAGGTGCTGACCCTAGTTCCCCCAGAGTCTGGCATGCCCACCTTGGAATCGGCCGGGATAGTCGGGCGCGCGGGCCGGCTTGAGGCCGGCCCATGCGATCCCGGAATTTCTCGGAGAGACTCTTACTGGAGCCGAGACGACGGAATGGCGAAAGAGCCGACCGGTTTCGACGTTTCGGGCGGAGGGTTCGCAACGATCACTGTGCGGGCGGCTGTGCGGGCATTCATTGCGGCGTCCTGTACTGTCACGACGATGGTCTGGTAGCCAGCGGCGAACTTGGTTGTGTCCCACGCACACTGAGTAGCGGTTCCGGGAAGCGTACAGATTGTCTGGCCGCTCACGGCGACCGTGATGGTCTTCACTCCGACGTTGTCGGTGGCCGTGAAAGAGATGATCGTGGAGCCGGAGACCTTGGCGGAGGACGCCGGAGCGGTGATGGCGACTGTCGGCGAGCCGAAATCGTAGTTTCTCGCGATGACGTCCCGGGATGCGGAGGCGCTGTTGCCGGCGGCGTCGCGGGCGGTCACGGTGATGGTGGCTGGCCCGTCAGGAGCCTGCTTGGACGACCAGTAGCAGGCGGTGGCCGTTCCCGGCAGGGAACAGATGGTCTGCGAGCCGGCGGCGACGGTGATTCCGGCGACGCCCTTGTTGTCCGATGCTGAGAATGTGATCATGACCGTCCCGCTGACGGCGGCGCCGGCCGCCGGCTTGAGGATGCTGACTGTTGGCTTCTCCGAGTCGGCGGCGGCGTTGTTGACGGTGACATCCACGCTTGCGGATTGGCTATTCGCCGCGGCGTCGGAAGCGGTGACCGTAATCCGGTAGGAGCCGTTGGGGACCAGCGTGGTGTTCCATGAACACGCCGCCGCCGCGCCGTTGAGTGTGCAGACAGTGGCCGTCCCGGCTGTGACGGCGATTGCGGTCACGCCGGTGTTGTCGGAGGCGGTGAAGGTGATCGCCGCCGTTCCGGAGAGGGTGGCGCCCGCGGCGGGAGAGGTGATCGTCACCACGGGTTTCGTGGTATCCGGATTCGAGACCACGAGGCTGACGCTCGCCGAACCGCTGTTGCCGGCGGCGTCGCGGGCGGTGACGGTGAGTTGAATGGGGCCGTTGGGGAACTTGGTGCTATCCCAGGAGCAGTTGGTGGCGGCGCCGGAGAGGGAGCAGACGGTGGACGAGCCGGCGAGCACGGTGATGCCGGTCACGCCGGTGTCGTCGGCCGCCGAGAAGGAGACCGCGACAATGCCGCCGACAGTCGCGCCTGCCGCGGGAGAGAGGAGGTTCACCACCGGCTTGACCGTATCCGCATTGGCGATCGTGATCGTCTGCTGCACGGAGGTTGAATTGCCCGCGGTATCGGCGGCGGCGACCGTGAAGACCGCCGAACCGTCAGGAAACGCAGTGGTGTCGATGGAACAGGAATAGGGTGCAGCCGCGAAGGTGCAAACGGCCGTCGAATTGATTTTGAATGTGACCGTCGCCACCTGTCCTTCGGCATCGCTGACCGAGGCGAGTGCCGCGATGGCGCCTTTAACCTTTGCCCCGCTGGCAGGAGCGTGGACGGTCACCACCGGCGCGGTGATGTCTGGCGCGGATGTGCCGACCGCCAGATCGACGGCCTTGGCGGCGTCGACAATGCCGGCCCCGAAGCGGATATCCCAGCCGGGATCGCCAAGGTCAGTGGCGGATCGCTTGAGGACGTCCAGCGCTTCGGCGGGATCCAGGGCAGGATTGGCCGAGAAGATGAGGGCGGCAACGCCGGCCGCCATTGGCGAGGAGTAGGACGTACCGCAGCCGCTCCCGTAGCTCAGATTCATCAGGGTGGTGGAGCCCACGCAACCGGGAGCGGTGACGTCGATATTGTTGCCGTAGTTCGACCAGCTATAGAGGATCTTCGAGGCGGGTTCGATGGCGCTGACCGTCACGATGTAGGGATTATCCGGCGAGGTATTGTTGGCGCCGTAGTTGCCGGCGGAGGCGAAGACAAGCCCGCCCTTCTGCATGAAGTACTGCGCGGCGGCGGTAACGGTGGTGCTGTTGCTGACCGAGTAGCTGATGTTGGCCACGCGCGCGCCGTGGTCTGCCGCCCAGACGAGCCCGGCGGCGAGCGCCGAGTAGGTGGCGCTGCCCGTGGGGTAGCTGGCGCGAATGGGCAGGATCATGCAATTCCAGCAAATCGACGCGACGCCGACGCCGTTGTTGGTGGCGGCGGTAATTGTGCCTGCCACCTTCGTGCCGTGGCCATACACATCCGCGGAGTCGGCATTGTTGTCGTATGTGTTCCAGCCGGGGACGAGGCGGCCGGCAAGGTCGGGGTGGCTCGCGTTGACCCCGGTGTCAATGACCGCGACAATGACGCCGGGCGAGCCAGTGGTCTTCATCCAGGCCTTGGGCCCCCCGATCGCGGGGAGGTGGGTTTGGTAGGGGTACTGCGGGTCATTGGGGGTGATTTGGGACAGTTCAACGATTTCATCCAGTTCGGCGGCCAGCACCCGGGGATGATTGCGAAACGCCCGGACAGCCGCCATCTCGTCGGCATTGGGGGGAAGTTCGACCAGGCGCAGCCCGATGCGTGCGTCGCCGCCGGCGGACCTGCCGCCGCGGCTCATGACGATTCTTTCACTTTCGGCTTCGGAGACCTCCGGGTCGAGAACGACCAGGACGCGGCCGGGGACGAAACGAGCCCCGGTCAGGGCGCGGGATGAGCTCTCGTGAGAGTCGGGCTGAGGCTCGGCGGGATCAGCCTGTTGGGGGTTGGCAGGGAGAACGAGGAACAAGGAAGTGATGAGAAGCGATGCAAGCCGGAGTTCCGTCCGGATGCCCACAAGTCTGGAATGCATTGAAAATGGCACCCTTATCGAAGTCAGGATTTCGGACCGTCAAACCTTTCTTCGACCGGGTTGACACGGGGCTGCACTCAGGGATTACCCGAATTCGGGCTAAGGCAGTACCTCAGTACTGGAATAGAATGCGAAAACCAGGGCGGTGGCGGCTCGAGCGCCGTTCAGCCCTGTTTTCTGAGGGCGATGCCGAGTTCGCGGAGTTGCCGCTCGGCGGCGGGAGATGGCGCTTCGCACATCAGGTCAGTGCCCCGGGCGGTTTTCGGGAACGGGATGACGTCGCGAATGGAGGTTTCGCCGGCGAGGATCATGACGAGCCGGTCGAGTCCGAGGGCGATGCCGCCGTGGGGCGGCGCGCCGTAGGTCAGGGCGTCAAGAAGGAATCCGAACTTCATCCTGGCCTCCTCGACGGACATGCCGAGGGCGGCGAAAACCTGCGATTGCACGTCGCGGCGATGGATTCTGATGGAGCCGGAGCCAAGTTCGACGCCGTTGAGGACGATGTCATAGCTGCGGGCGCGGCAGCGGGCGGGGTTCGATTCGAGAAGTCCGAGGTCCTCGTCGCGGGGGGAAGTGAATGGATGGTGGGCGGCTGCCCAGCGCTGCTCCTCCTCGTCCCACTCGAACATGGGGAAATCGACGACCCAGAGGAAGCGGAAGTCCTTGGGATTCAGCAAGCCGTGACGGTCGTTGTAACGTTGGGCGGCGAAAAGCCGGAGCTGGCCGGCAGCCTGGAAGACGGTCTCCTCGGGGCGAGGGCCCTTGGGATCGCCCGGCCAGCCGCAAATCAAGAGCAGATCGTTTTCGCCGGCGGAGGTCCGTTGGCGGACTTTTTGAACGGCTTCCGGGAAGTCGCGTTCGAGGCGCTTGAGATCGTCGTAGACGCGGAGCCCGCGATCCTGGCCGAAGGCTTTTAATTCGTCGCGTTCCTTGCGGCTCAGCGCTCCTGTATTCGGGATGTGAATAGCGACCAGGGGCAGACCCTCGCGGGTCAAGCCGGCTTCGGCGGGGAACAGGTCCTCGACGGGCCAGAAGCGCGGGATGCGCAGATCCGGCTTGTCGATGCCGTAGGAGCTCATGGCTTCGGCATAGGTCATTCGAGGTAAGGGTCCGGCGACCTCGTATCCGGCGACGGCGCAGACGCGCTCGATGAGCGGCTCGATTGTCTGGAAGATCTGGTCCTCGTCCGGGAAGGACATTTCGAGGTCGATCTGGGTGAATTCGGGCTGGCGGTCGGCGCGGAGATCTTCGTCGCGGAAGCAGCGGACGATCTGGAAATACTTGTCGTAGCCGCCCACCATGAGCAGTTGTTTGAAGATCTGGGGCGATTGGGGGAGGGCGTAGAACTGACCGGTCTGGAGGCGTGAAGGAACGAGGAAGTCGCGGGCGCCTTCCGGAGTCGACTTCGTCATGAACGGGGTTTCGATTTCAAGGAAGCCCTGACGGGTGAGTTCCTGACGCACCGCCATCGAAACACGCGAGCGGAGGATGATGTTGTGCTGCATGCGGGGCCGGCGGAGGTCGACATAGCGGTACTTGAGGCGGACCTCCTCGCCGACGTCGACGTTATCCTCCATCGGGAACGGGGGCGTCTCGCAGGTGTTGAGCACCCAGAGCTTTTCGGCGACGACCTCGACATCGCCGGTCGGGATGTTGGGATTGACGGTTTCCGCGGAACGGCGTTCGACCGTCCCTTCAACGGCGACGACATACTCCGTGCGGACGGTCTCAGCTTTGGCGTGAAGGGCGGCGTCGCACTCGGCGCGGAAGACGACCTGCGAAACGCCTTCGCGGTCGCGGAGGTGAAGGAAGATGACTCCGCCGAGATCACGGCGGCGATGCACCCATCCCAT
>JACADU010000287.1 GCA_013388415.1 Bryobacteraceae bacterium | reverse complement strand
TTGGAAGACCTCGCCTCCCGTGAAGCTTCGCAATTGAGCCTCGGCCAGCGAAAGCGAGCCGTCATCGCTTCGGCTCTCGTCCAGAGTCCCGACCTCCTGGTGCTCGACGAACCCACCAGCGAACTCGATCCCCGCTCGACCCGCCGGCTCGTTGAGGTTCTCAACAGCCTCCCGGGCGCGAAGCTGATCGCCAGCCATGACATGGACTTCCTCCGGGTCACCACGGAGCGGCTGTGGATTCTCGACCAGGAGCGCATCGTGGCGCAGGGTGAAACAGCCCGGATTCTGGACAGCACGCCGCTCCTGCGCCAGCACGGGCTGGCCTGAGGCCCACCGCGGCTCTGGTTGTGGCAGGTTTGCCGGGTTCGATAGACTACAATTGAGATTTCGTCGAGGAGTTTCCATTCATGTGGAATCTGGGCTGGCCGGAGATGATGGTGATCTTTGTGCTCGCCCTGCTGCTGTTCGGGCCCAAGAAATTGCCCGAGGTCGGCAAGCAGGTGGCCAAAGCCTTGAGCGAATTCCGGCGTGCGTCGAACGAACTGAAAGATACCTGGCACCGCGAGATGGCTGCCATGGAACGCGAGACGCAGGAGATTAAGCAGGAAGCTGAAGCCGTGGCCCAGGCGACCAGCGACTACTCGTCGGACTACAACTACAACTACGATTCCTCCTACGACTACGGCGCCTACGGCTACCCGGAAAGCGGCGGCACATCCACGGCTACCGTGGAAGGCGGCGCAGGCGAATCGGCGGCGGCCGAAACCGCCGCGGCCGAGTCATCCTTGGAAAGCGCCGCGGCGGATCCGGCGCAGGCGGCCGAAAGCGCGCCGACAATCGTGGCCGCCGCCGACACCGTCCCCGCCAGCGGCGCCCCAGCCGCGATGCAGGACTCGACGACCGAGCCCGCCGCCCGCTGAAGCCTGGCCGTAACGGACACCAGAAGGAAGTTCACGCAGCCCGAGAATGCCGGACAATCAAGATCCACAGAGCGGACAGCCTCAGCCTGACCCCGAACGGGACGGCCGTCTGGACCCGGAATCGGCTGCGCAGGATCAGTCCTACAGCGAGGGTTACGACGCGGCCCTCGACCCCTATGCCGCCGAGGATGGGCCCCAACCCGCGGCGGTCCTCCCGGCGCCCGTCGAGCCCGCTCCGGTCATTCCCGCGCCGCCTCCGCCCCCGCCCAAGGAGGAGAAGAAGGACGAAGAGGAGGACGAAGAGGAGGGCATGCTTCGCATGAGCTTCCTCGAGCACCTCGAAGAACTGCGGTCGCGCATCATTAAGGCGCTGCTCGGGCTCGGAGTCGCATTCGCCTTCTGCGTCTTCTTCACGAATGAAATCTGGAAAGCCGTCATGGCGCCGGCGGCCAGCGCGCTGAAGACCCTCAACCTGCCGGAAACCCTGGCCCAGCTCTCGCCGACTGAGGCGTTCAGCATCATCTGGATCAAAATGCCCGTCCTCGTGGCGCTGTTCCTCGCCTCACCCTGGGTCCTCTACCAGGTCTGGGCTTTCATCGCTCCCGGCCTCTACAAGCGCGAACGGCGCCTCGCCGTGCCTTTCATCTTTAGCACGGCGGCGTTGTTCATTCTCGGCGGCGCATTCGCCTATTTCGTGGCTTTCCGCTTCGCCCTGACCTTCCTGCTGGGCATCGGCGTCGACATCGGTGTGCGGCCGATGATTTCGATGACCGAATATGTCGACCTGTTCGTAAACGTCATCCTCGGCATCGCCGTCGTTTTCGAACTGCCGGTCCTCATCTTCTTTTTGACCCTGCTGCGGGTGGCAAGCCCGCGCTTCCTGCTGGCGCACTCCCGCTACGCGATTCTGTTGATCGTTCTGCTGGCGGCGATCATCACGCCGACGCCGGACATTTACAACCTCATCATCTTCGCCGCCCCGATGATCATGCTGTATTTCGTGGGCGTCTTCGCCAGCTACCTGCTGGTGTTGAAACGCGAGGGCGAGAAATTCCCCTGGCGCAAGGTGCTCGTCGTTGGCTTGATCGTCCTCGCTCTGGCCGCGGCTCTGCTGTGGATTCTGATGGTGCGCTACAACCTGCACTGGGTCTGGCGCTGGCCGTTCCTGGTGCGGTAGCTCTCCAGGCGCCGTCTACTTCTTGAAAAACCAGAGCCAGAAATATTGCTCGCCCGCCCCGTGCCTGTAGCGCGGCTCGAAACCGCACTCCTCGGCCATCGCGCAAGCCTGCTCGTCGGTGAAGGGCACGCCCAGCCACGTATCGTCGGGCTCCGTGGAGATGCTCGCGTCGCCCTGCACCTGGAACTTGAACAACGAGCCGGGCTTCAGCAGACGCCCGGTTTCGCGAACATAGTTCACGATCACTTCGCGGCTCGGGATGTGCTGGAAGACGATCGTTGAAAACGCGAAATCGTAACCGATGTCGGGCAGCACCGAAAGGTCCATCCCGTTGTTCTGGAAAACGTGGACGTTCGGCAGGTCCGCGCACGCTTGCCGCGCTTGCGCCACCATCTCCCCGGAAACGTCGACCGCGTACACCTCGCCGAAGCGCTTCGCCAGCGCCCGCGTGATCCGCCCCGCGCCGCAACCGATCTCAATCACGCGCATTGTCAGGGGGTCCCGCCCCTGGCAGATGTTGATCATGTCGGTCAGGATCTCTTCGGCAACCGTGCGTTCCCCGGAAGCGAAGAATTCTGCGTCGGTCCAGTCGGTGCGCTCCGTGTTGACATAAAAGCGGGCGTTTTCCCGGGCGCGCTCATCCCAGTCGCGCCGCATCTTGTCGAGTGTCTGTTCGATGTTCTTCGCTTCCATTGGCTAACTAATCATTGTAGCCGCCGGGAAGCCGCTGGACCTCTGATGTATACTGGAAAGGACGTGGGCGGCTAGCTCAGTTGGGAGAGCACCGCGTTCGCAACGCGGGGGTCGTGGGTTCGAATCCCATGCCGTCCACCAATCCTCATCTCTGGCGCATGACCCTGGTTTGACACCGCGCCAACCTCGTCCCTATACTGAAAGTTCAGCCCTCGCGCGCTGAGGGAATCTCTGTGCCTTTGCGCCAGTCTCGTCAGGAGAGCGCGGACAGGCTTAGTTCTCCGCCCGTGCGGAGTCCATAGAGGAAGAAGATGCCGAAGCGAACTTTCCAGCCGAATAACCACAAGCGTGCGAAGACGCATGGCTTCCGCAGCCGCATGAAAACCAAGAACGGAAGAGCCGTGCTCGCCCGCCGTCGCGCGCGCGGCCGCCACAAGCTCACGGTCAGCGATGAGCGCGCCGTCCGCTACGCCAAAGTCGACTAGCCGAAAAGCGGCCTGCCTCGTGTCCGGCCAGACAGGTTCCTTTCCGAAATCCCGGCGGCTCCTCCGGCCGGCGGAGTTTCGTGCTGTCTACGGCCGCGGCTTCAAGATCCCCTGCTCCTGCTTTGTCGCCTTCTGCCTCAAAGCCACGGAGCCCCCGGAATCGCTCGACGGTCCACGCGTCGGGTTCACTACGCCAAAGGCCCTCGGAAGGGCCGTCCTGCGCAACCGGATGCGGCGGCGTTTGCGGGAAACCGTCAGAACTCGCCTCTCCCGCCTCGACCCCTCCTGGCGCATCGTCTGGAACCTCCGCCGGGCTGCGCTTGAAGCGCCGCATGTCCAACTGATCTCCGAAGTCGAAAAGGTGCTCACGCGATGCGGCGCCTGATCCTCATGCTGCTCTGGGTCTATCAGCGGGGCGTTTCCCCCCTGCTGCCCTCCGCCTGCCGCTTCCACCCCACTTGCAGCGAGTATATGGCTGAAGCCGTCCGGCGCTACGGCGCCGGCCGCGGCGTCTGGATGGGCCTGCGGCGGCTCGCACGATGCCATCCATTGAACGCCGGCGGCCTCGATCCCGTCCCCTAGGTTATCCATGTCCAATCCATCACCCCTGCCCGGCAAGCCCAAAGAACTGACCATGGAGGTGCGCCTGCTCCTCACCTTCGGGCTGGTCGGGCTCGTCCTGTTCGCCTGGAACTACTTCTTCCCCGCGCCGAAACCC
>JACADU010000272.1 GCA_013388415.1 Bryobacteraceae bacterium | reverse complement strand
TTGAACGTGGGGATGGCCGCAGGAACAAGCCCCGGCTTCAACATCTGGCCCATCCCCGCCAACGGAGCGAGATCCGTTGCGCGGGCGAAACGGCCTCCCAGTTGCAGCAAGTCTTGCCTCGCAACATCGACGGGCTGCTGGGTCCGGAGCGCCGCCGCCTGCACCCTCTCGGTTGGAGACATCTCAAACGGCTGGAGGGCCAGCGGGGTGATGCCGGGCCGCTCCTCCTCAACGACAATGCCTGAGACCCATGTCTGCCAAGCCGCCCTGCTCATCGGCTTCTGTGCCGGCCTGATGCTGTGCAAGCACCTCTTCCAAACCGCGGTGTCGCTCGCCGCAAAGCGCCGCGACCGCGGCAGTCTTCATCGCCGCTGCCAACCAGCCCGCTCTTCCTTCAAGAGGTTGTTTGGCTCTGGCCAACTCACTTCCCTCCAAGCGCGGCGATTGCAACAATTGCACGCCTCTCTCAACCCGGCCAAACTGCAACGGCGGATCCAAACCAAGCAGGACGAACTGCTCAGGACGCAGGAAAAGCCAGCGCCCAAAAGATCGCCGCAAACCCAATGGATCATCCCTCGCTTGGTCAGATCTTTCATGACTTGAATATCCGCATTGGTTAGGGCCTTCAATGGCTCGGCGGGGGGAGGGAGACCCTGAATCCCTGAGTGGTCCTTGGGAATAAGGGCTTTGCCCGAGACTATTTCACTGAAGAAGCGTTTAAGATAAGGACGTCTGAAAGCTGTTCTTATGATCCGGTCCGTGTCTGTCCTCCTCCTGGCGGGGGCGGTGGCCCCCGCCGCTCACTCTGTTTACTACGAGACTCTGGGTTACACCAATCACGGCGAGTGGACGGCCCAGGTGTCGGTGTCTCCGGGACAATGGCGTCCTGGGGTAAGGGTCGTCATATCCGGTCAGTTGAACATCACCGAGGCGCATCTTGCGTCGCTGGCGGCGGCGAACTACAAGGCCACGGGGATCGTCATTCTGGCGACGGCGGAGCGTTCGTTCGACGCCGAGGGGAAGTTGCGAATTCCCTGTGCGGAGAAGATGTCGACTGTGCTGACGCCGACGGGCCTGGCAATCGAAGGCGGCTGGTACGGGGCGATCACGAAGCGTTACGGGTATGGCTTCAATACGCCGTACGACCAGCAGGTGACCGTGAACCTGGCGGGATTGAAAGCCAACAACGGCTGGTTGTCAGTGCCGTTTCAACTCGATCAGGAGCTGCCGGCGGATCTGCCGCCGGGCTATTACAGAGTGCGGCTGGACTACGGGATCACGACGGGCAAGGCGACGGTAAACCTCAACGCGGAGAGTTTCGCGCGGCGGCCGTTTTTCAAGGGCCGGCCGATCGAGAGCCACCACTATTCGCCAATCATCGGGGCGAGCGGAGTGCACGTGAGCGGGCGGCGAGTGGAGGCGTCGTCGATCAAGCTGAGGTTGCCGTGGGTGCTTCTTTACAACTACAACTCCAACGGATATCGCGGGGTTGTGGCGGAAGAAGACAAGAGCTGGTTCGCGCCGAGCCAGCGGAACCTGATGCATGACGACGTGATCCTGCCGATGTTCAATGCCAGCAATCAGGTGATCGGCTACTCCCTCGAGCCGCAGTTGCTGACAGATACGATCGAGGCGCGCAGCAACACAGTGTGGGCGGCTGACAAGGGCGAGATCACGGTGGAAGTGACTGCGCCCGACGGCACCGTACAGAAGCTGGGTTCGTTTCCGTATGTGGCGAAATCCGGCACGAATCCGACAACCAGGAACGCGAAGATCACGTCCTGGAAACCAGCGATGTACGGGCAGTACACGGTGAAGGCGACAGGGTGGTGGGCTGATGAGCAGGGGAACCTGTACGAGGGCGGCGGAACGTACAAATTCTGGATCGCGAAAAGAATGACGCTTGCGACCGCGACCTTCCAGGGGATGCCCTATGCGGTGGGCAACCGCTACGGACGCGACATTGCGTTCGCACCGGCGTTCCCGGCGGAGGTCGAAGTGACGGCGTCGCTGTATGCGGACTCCGACCCAAACCAAGTGAAGACGGTGAAATACTCCGGGAAGGCATCGCCGATGGGCTTGTTTGGTGCGGCTCAGGGCATGGTTCCGCTGGTGTTCGACCGTCCTGGCGAATACATCGCGAAAGTGCTGGCGAAATATATGGACCAGAACGGGCACCTGTGGGTGTGTTCCATGAGCCATGCCGGCGTGGTGTTTCCGGAGGATTCGCCGATAGTGGCGCGAGGCAAGAAGCTGTATTTGCCGGGACCGAAGACCTATGTGGACCGCGGGCATTCCTTGCGGGAAGGCTGGATGGGCGACGACGGCGTGGGCTATCTCGACCACATCAACTTCCCCTACAACCAAAGGGACGTCTTGCTGATCGCGAGCGAGAATAAGAGCGCCAACAAGATCATCCCGACGCTGATCTGGGAGTGGAAGGAGAACCCGCAACCCTATCAATCAGGGTATTCGTCGATCGGGGCCTCGAATCTAAAGCTGGTGACATCAAACGGATACTCCCCGCACCTGTTTCCGGAGTACATCACGGAGTGGGGATATTATTACGCGGCTGGACCGCGTCCGGGATTCATGTCGCGGTTCCTGGTGGGCGAGCACAACGTGCGGGCGCCTTATTGGCACCTGAGTCCAAATGCTTTCGGGGGTCAGATCAACGCAAGCAACAACGGGGACGTGCCGGGGGACATTTACCGGCTGATCGGCGGAGTGGTGGTTCGGCCGCAGGGCAAGGACCCGCTGTATGCCGGCTACCTGGCGAGCGCGTTCATCCTGCCCGCGGGCACCAACGACAACCGCGTCATCGCGCCGGGCGAGGAGGACGTGCTGGGGCCCCACAACACGAAGGCCCGCT
The DNA here is from genome assembly GCA_013388415.1 of Bryobacteraceae bacterium. Classification (GTDB taxonomy): domain Bacteria; phylum Acidobacteriota; class Terriglobia; order Bryobacterales; family Bryobacteraceae; genus JACADU01. Next base: position 2,899 of record JACADU010000272.1, on the reverse strand, counting down.
TCTTCATGGTGGGACTGCGTCCGGGGATGACCTACGAAACGGGGACGACGTTCGCGCCGGCGGTGCAGATCGACCCAGTGGTGCCGGCCGAAATCACCTTCACGCTCACGTATCCGGACGGCAGGAAGGTGACGCAGTCGGGCAAGGGCGACCCGTGGGGAACGTATGTGGGTTCGACGCGCTGGACGCTGGATCAACCCGGGGTCTACCGGTACACTCTGGAAGGCGCATGGGAGGGGCACAAGGGCGTGATGCCGGGGTTGCCGGCGTCAGGCGGCGAGTTCTACGTTGTCGAGAAGGAGAAGCCGCAAGGAGTAGGCGAGCTGAAGCTGGAACTGCCCGAGGAGTCGACAATGGACCCCGTGGCAGGCATGACGATCCGGGGCAGGTCGACTGCTAAGCAAGTGTACTTCGCCATGGTGATCCCCGGGGCGGTGCTGGATCAAGGCTACCTGCCCGTGAAAGACGGCAAGTTCGAGTACATCCTGAATCCGAAGGCGCTGGAGACGAAAACTCCAACGTATGACACGTATCACAGGGTGTCAGGGAAGCCGGAGATCTACGACGTGATCCACCTGACGATGTTTTCGAAGGAGGAGGGCGCGAATGGGGCATCGGCGCACAGCTTCCAGAGAGTCATCATCAGAGGAACGAAGGTGCTGTGTATCAGGTAGGCGTCACACCTGCTCGGGGACGACATAAGGGGTGCGGTAGTCGCGGGTTTGCATGGCATTCGCCTCGTCGTCGTTGATAAAGCGGCCGTTGGCGTCGAGCTTGAGAACCCGGCCGGTGCGATAGGCGATATTGGCGAGGTGGCAGAAGGCAGCCGAGCGGGCGCCGATTTCGATATCGGCCGTCAGCTTCGTATGGTCGCGCGACTTCATTGCTTCGATGAAGTTCCTCATGTGGGGGACGGTATCGGCGCCGGCAACGGGTTTCTCCTCGGCCACCTTTTCATAGCGCTCTTTGCTGCCGGCTCCGGCGCCGCGCGCTCCGACGAAGTTGCCGACGGTGCTCTTGTAGATCTGGTAGCCGCCGCCGTCGAGCACCATGAAGCCGAGGTCGCCAAAGAAGATGTTGCCGACGTAATTGGGACCGCGCATTGGGGCGAGCGCCTCCGGCGGAGTGGGGAGATTGCGGACATCAAAGCTGAGCTCGCCGTCCTCCCAAAGAAGCGAGGCGTGCTGCATATTGGGCGTTTCCTGGTCATCCTTCCAGATGAACTTCCCGCCGGTGCTCGAAACGGACTTTGGCCAATCGGTGCGGCCAAGCCCCCAGAGGGCGATGTCCATCTCGTGAACCCCCTGGTTGCCGATATCGCCATTGCCGGTATCCCAGAACCAATGCCAGTTGTAATCGAACTTGTTCCGGCTGAACGGCTTCATCTGCGCGGGGCCCAAAAACTTGTCCCAATCGACGCCGGGCGGAACAGGCTCGTCAGGCGTGTGGCCGATGGAAAAGCGGCGGCGGAAGCAAAGGGCGCGGGCGCCGAAAACCTTGCCGATGGCGCCTTCGCGAAGGAGTTGTACCGCCTGGACCTTGTGGGGGAGTGAGCGGCTCTGAGAGCCAACCTGGACCATGCGCTTGTACTTGCGCGCGGCTTCGACCATCTTGCGGCTCTCGAAGATGTTGTGGCTGGCTGGTTTTTCGACGTAGACGTCCTTGCCCGCCTGGCAAGCCCAGATGGTGGCCAACGCGTGCCAGTGATTGGGGAGGGGGAGCGAAACGGCGTCAATGTCCTTGGACTCGAACAGCTCGCGCATGTCGGCGTACTCGGAGGGCTTGTAGCCTTTGGCCTTTTCGATGCGCGCGGAGGCGCGCTCACGTGCAGCCTGGTTGACGTCGCAGACGGCAGCGATGCGGCACTCTTCGATCTGGCCGTAGTAGCCAATGTGGTCGTTGCCGCGCCCGCCCAGACCGGCAACGCCGATCTGAACGCGGTCGTTGGCGCCGAGGATGGGGAGGCGAGTGGTCGCGATGGCGGCGGAGGCTGTCTTGAGGAAGGTGCGTCTCTGGGTGGTCATGGGGGCTCCGGCTCTTCCATTTTAGGGTCGAGCCGGAGCGTCGTGGGCGGCGAACCTACTGTCGGGTGACGTTCTTCGACACGCTGGCGATAATGCGGCTGACGACGGCTTTGCGATTGGTCACGTTTCCGCGGAATTCATCGACCGCGCCGACCCAGCTCTTGGTTGGGTGAACTTTCAGAAAGTCCGCCTGCATGTTTGTGTACCCACGAACAGCAGCAGGGAGGTCTTTGTAGGTCGTCGCGCCAAGGATGTCGTAAGGGGCATCCATGCCACGCGGGAAGACATAGCTCCAGGAGGACCAGGCGAGAATCTTGCCTTCTTTCGCGGCCGCGGCGTATATGGGCTGCCATGTCGACGCGGCGGCTTCACGATGGGCCGCGGCGCGGCGGGGTTCAAGCCTGCTGTAGGTCACCACACGATAGCTGCCTTCGGGGCTGCTTCCTCCGGCCCAGGCGATGCCGCGAACGAGCTCGGTGCCGAGCAGTTCACGAAGACTGTTCAGCCTCTTCCGGTATTCGGCAGGATCCATGGCAGTGATCTTCTTGTATAGCGCGTCAAGAGCTGCGGGTTCGAGGGTCCCGGGAGGAGGCCCGTTGTAGATGGAAGCGGCGACATGCGTGGGTGCGTCATCGTCCGGCCCGCGGTACAGAATACGGGCCACGTTCCATCCCCATAGGTTGGAGCCGGCTTGGTTCATCATCTCCGTGAAGACCTTCTTCGAGTTGGTGCGGCTCCATTCCTCAAAGGCCGCCAGGTTCTCTTGATCGACCTTGAAGTAGCTGAGAACTACATATTGGTCTTCAGCCTTGACTGCGTCCTGGCCGAAGGAAAGGTTCGCTGCGAGTGCGCTCGCAAGAGCGGCTGTCAGCAGC